>JBFIDI010000226.1:0-9105 GCA_041581405.1 Burkholderiaceae bacterium | reverse complement strand
CGAACCAGCGCGATCTGGCGCTGGCCTACTCCCCGGGTGTTGCCGCCGCCTGCGAGGAAATCGTCAACGACCCGAACAACGCGTTCAAGTACACCAGTCGCGGCAACCTGGTCGCGGTCGTGACCAACGGTACCGCGGTGCTGGGCCTGGGCGACATCGGCCCGCTGGCGGCCAAGCCGGTGATGGAGGGCAAGGCGGTCCTGTTCAAGAAGTTCGCCGGCATCGACGTGTTCGACATCGAGGTCAACGAGAAGCAGGACCTCGACAAACTGGTGGACATCATCGCCGCCCTCGAACCCACGTTCGGCGGCATCAACCTGGAAGACATCAAGGCGCCGGACTGCTTCTACGTCGAACGCAAGCTGCGCGACCGGATGAAGATCCCGGTGTTCCACGACGACCAGCACGGCACGGCCATCGTGGTCGGTGCGGCCATGATCAACGGTCTGAAGGTCGTGGGCAAGGACCTGCACAAGGTCAAGCTCGTGGCCTCGGGCGCCGGCGCGGCCGCGTTGGCTTGCCTGAACCTGCTGCTCAAGCTGGGCATGCCGCGCGAGAACATCTTCGTGACCGACCTTGCCGGCGTCGTGTACGAAGGCCGCACCGAGCTGATGGACGACGACAAGATCGTGTTCGCGCAAAAGACCTCCGCCCGCACGCTGGCCGAGGTCATCGATGGCGCCGACATCTTCCTGGGCCTGTCGGCCGGAGGGGTGCTCAAGCCCGACATGGTCCGCAAGATGGCCGCCAGGCCCTTGATCTTCGCGCTGGCAAATCCGAACCCGGAAATTTCGCCGGAAGACGTGAAACTGGTGCGCGACGACGCCATCATGGCCACCGGCCGCACCGATTACCCGAACCAGGTCAACAACGTCCTGTGTTTCCCCTACATCTTTCGTGGCGCACTCGATGCGGGCGCGTCGACGATCACCGACGAGATGGAAATCGCGGCCGTGCACGCGATCGCGGATCTGGCCCGGGCGGAGCAAAGCGAAGTGGTGGCGGCGGCCTATGCCGGGCAAAAGCTGGCGGTTGGTCCCGAGTACCTGATCCCCAAGCCCTTCGATCCCCGGTTGATGATGAAGATCGCGCCGGCGGTCGCGCAGGCGGCCGCCGACAGCGGGGTCGCATTGCGGCCCATCGGCGACCTGCAGGCCTACCGCGATCGGCTGCAATGCGTCGGCTATGCTTCGGGCAATACGATGCGTCCGATCTTCGC
Source organism: Burkholderiaceae bacterium (assembly GCA_041581405.1). Taxonomy (GTDB): domain Bacteria; phylum Pseudomonadota; class Gammaproteobacteria; order Burkholderiales; family Burkholderiaceae_C; genus CAISIP01. Next base: position 7,886 of record JBFIDI010000226.1, on the reverse strand, counting down.
CGCGGCCAAGAACGCGCAGCGCAAACGCGTCGCCTATTGCGAGGGCGAAGAAGAACGCATCCTGCGGGCATGCCAGATCGTCGTCGACGAAGCACTGGCACGCCCGACCCTGATCGGGCGACCCGCCATCATCGCGCAGCGCATCGAGAAATTCGGGCTTCGCCTGCGCGAGGAACTCGACTATGACGTGGTCAACGTCGAACACGATGCGCGTTACCGCGACTTCTGGCAGACCTACCTGGCCATGACGGAACGCATGGGCGTCACCATGCAGATGGCCAAGATCGAGATGCGACGCCGCCTGACGCTGATCGGCGCGATGCTGCTGCACAAGGGCGATGTCGACGGCATGATCTGCGGCACCTGGGGCACGACCGCGATGCACCTGACCTACATCGACCAGGTCATCGGCAAGCGCAAGGGCGGCAGCCCCAGCACACCACAGGATGTGCCGATCTACGCCTGCATGAACGGCCTGATGCTGCCGGACCGCCTGATCTTCCTGGTCGACACCCATGTGAACACCGACCCGACGCCGCTGGAACTGTCCGAGATCACCGTCATGGCGGCCGAGGAAATGGTGCGCTTCGGTCTGCAGCCCAAGGTGGCGTTGTTGTCGCATTCCAATTTCGGCAGCAGCAACCTGCCCAGCGCCGTCAAGATGCGGCAAACGCTGGAACTCCTGCGCGCCCAGGCGCCGTGGCTGGAGGTGGATGGCGAAATGCACGGCGACCTGGCGCTCGACGGCGCCGCGCGGGCCCGGCTGATGCCCAACAGCACCCTGGTCGGAAATGCCAACTTGCTGGTGCTCCCCAATATCGACGCCGCCAACATTGCCTACAACCTGCTCAAGACCGCCGCGGGCGGCAATATCGCGATCGGCCCGGTGCTCCTCGGAGCAGCCAGTCCGGTGCATGTATTGACCGCCAGCACCACGGTGAGGCGTATCGTCAACATGACCGCGCTGACCGTGGCGGACGCCAACGCCAATCGATAACCGTCAAAGCAAAAGCATGCACTGACTTTCATGCTTTTGCTGCGTCGCACAAGATGCCCGTTTTTTGTGCAGGCCCTTGCAATTTCCAATGGGATAGGCGACACTACGTTCCGAGTGATTTAGGGGTAAACCCGCGGTTCTGGAGCGTAAATGCATGGGGGCTGTCAGAAGTTTCAAGTTAGTACTCACTGGCTTATTACTTGCTGCGGCGTCTGTCACGGGCCTTGTTTGTGCTAGAGCACCCGTTGTCTCGCCCGACGACACATCGACGATTTCAATTGCCGAAATGCCGGCCCAGGGCGGTCAGACCTATGGACTGATCACCCGAGGAGGTCCGTTTCCCTACGAAAAGGATGGAACGGTGTTCGGAAATCGCGAACGTTTGCTTCCGATCAAGAGCCGGGGTTATTACCGTGAGTACACCGTAGCTACGCCGGGAGTGACCCACCGTGGCACCCGGCGGATCGTGTGTGGAGGCAAGCCGCGGGAACCGGACGCCTGTTACTACACCGCCGATCACTACGCGAGTTTTCGCCGAATCGTGCCATAGGTTTTTGTTGGAACTACTTATATGTCTTATATCGAGAACGAAACGGGGATAGATATGCCGACGCGGCAAGAAGCCGAGGCGCCGCTTCGGGGCGTGCGCAGCAATATCGTGCAGTCGATCCGGGCCTTCCGGGTCCAGGACCTGCAGGATGCCGCGCAAAGCCTGGGCCATCATTTCCTGTATGCCAATCTGGCCAATGCGCAGTCCAAGCAAGAGGTGCTGGACATGATCGGACAGCAATTCACGCTGCCCTCCCATGTCGGCAAGAACTTCGACGCCTTGTACGACAGCATGACCGACCCGGTCCACAAGTCCGGCCCGCAGCCGGGGTTTGTCGCCGTGCTCGAACACATTCCTGCGAACGCGAAATTCGACAAGGAAGCCCGCGAACAATTGCTCGACATCTTCCGCGATGCCGCCGACTACTGGAGCGACCGAAAGGTCCCGTTCCGATGTTTCTATTCTTTTCTGTAGCCCGTTCCGCACAAACCAGCCAAGCGGAACGGGCTAACGAGGCAAAGAGCGATGTACACGCGAATCAGTCGTTGTCGGGCATCAACCTGACGACCGAGACCGGCGAGAAGATGCCGACGGACAAGCTGTTGGACGTCTCGCCACTGGCGCTGCGCATGAGCAGCCCATTCAATGCGGAGTACTGGCTGGCCACAGCCTGACACGGCATCTGCCGGCATCGTCCAGAAGCCCGTCGTTCACGCGACGGGCTTTTTTTTCATGCGCTGGCGGCCAGCGCCACGAACTCCTGCACCGATACCTCCTGCGCGCGCCGCTGCAGGTCGAATGCACCCGCGTATCCGCGCTCGTCGAGCCACCGGCCCAGCGTATGGCGCATCAGCTTGCGCCGCTGGCTGAAAGCCACCTGCACGATGGTGCTCAGCAGATCCACGTCCACCGCCGGCGCATCGACACGCGGCCGCATGCTGACCACCGAGCTGTCGACCCGCGGTGGCGGCGAGAAGCTCTCGGGCGGCACATACAGGACGTCGTCCATGGCGTAGCGCCATTGCAGCATCACACTCAGGCGCCCGTATGCTGCGCTGTCCGGCGCCGCAACCATGCGATCGACGACCTCCTTCTGCAACATGAAATGCTGGTCCTCGATCGCGTCGACATGGTCGAGCAGGTGGAAAAGAATCGGCGTGGAGATGTTGTACGGCAGGTTGCCGACGACGCGCAGGCGGCGCGGCTCCCGCGCGGTGCCTGGTGACGTGGTTTCGGCCTGCAGCGCGTCCCGCAACGTCGTGAAGTCGACCGTCAGCACGTCGGCCTGGACGACGTGCAGGTCGGCCCGCGCACGCAGGCGGGCGGCCAGGTCACGATCGAGCTCGATCACGGCCAGCTGACCCAGCCGTTCGACCAGGGGTTGTGTCATCGCGCCCAGTCCCGGGCCGATCTCCACCATGACCTGACCCGGCTCGGGGGCAATCAGCCGCACGATCGCATCGATGATCGTATGGTCGACCAGGAAATGCTGGCCGAACCTCTTGCGCGGTGCATGCCCCCCAATCCCGTCCGCGCCGGTCTTGGCGCGTCCGCCGGAGGCCGGGCGGCCCGTCGTCGACGGCAGGCGGGTCCCACGCACCTTGGCTTGCATCAGCTCGGCGGCTCGCGCAGGTCGACGTAGGCGCGCGAGCGCAATTCGCGACTCCAGCTCTGGTAGGCCTCTTCCAGCTTCTTCTCGCGCAACACGGCGCGTACCGCCTCGCGTTGCTCGCGCACGCTGAGTTCGACCGTGCGGCGCCCATCCACGCGGATCAGGTGTACGCCGAATCGCGACACCAGCGGCGGACCGATCTCCTGGGGCGCCAGTGCCGCGACGGCCGCGTCGAACTCGGGCACGAACCGGCCTGCCGATGACCAGCCCAGGTCGCCACCCTGGCTCGCACTGCCGTCCTGCGAATATTCCTTGGCCAGCGCCTCGAAACTCGCCTCGCCCGCCAGGATCCGGCGACGGAACTCCTGCAGCCGCACGATCGCCGCCTGTTCGTCCATGGATGCGGTCGGTCGCAGCAGAATGTGGCTCACCCGGGTCTGCTCGACCGAGGTCTCCGGCGCGCCGGCCAGCCGCTTGTCGATCAGCCTGAGCACATGAAGACCCGCGCCGGAGCGTACCGTGGTCATGGCGCCCGGCTCCAGGGTCCGCACGGCATCGATGAAGAGCTGCGGATACCGATCCACCGCGCGCATGCCGAACAAGCCGCCCTCGGCGGCATCGGGCGCCTTGGACAGGCTGCGCGCCAACGCGGAGAAATCCTCGCCCGCGCGCACCCGCGCCATGATCTGTTCCGCCTGCGCACGCGCGGCGGACAGCTGGGCCGCGCTGGCGGACTCCGGCAGCTCGAGCAGGATATGCGCGATGTTGACCTCGGCCAGGTTGTTGCCGCTCGTGCGCTTCTGGTCCATCAGGTACTGGTCGATTTCGAGCTCCGATACCCGGACCCGCTGGGCCACTTCACGGTCGCGCACCCGCGACAACACCATCTGGTCGCGCAGCGTGTTGCGGAACTGGCTGCGCGAGATGCCCTCCTCGGCGAGTCGTCGATGCAGTTCCTCGACATCCACCTGGTTCTGGCGCGCCACGGATTGCACCGCCTCGTCGAGCGCGAAATCCTCGATCTTGATGCCGACCTCGCGGGCATACTGGATCTGGCTGCGTTCGATGATGAGTCGCTCCAATGCGAGTTCCGCCAGCTCGGCCGTCGACGGAACGGCCTCCTGCCGCTGCGTCAGCTCCTGCCCGAGACGCTGCATTTCCTGGCGCACCTGCAGGTTCGTGATCGGCTCGGTATTGACAATGGCCACGATGTAGTCGGAGGCGCGTTGGGCACCGGACCCGGCGCCGGCGCCGCTCACCGTGCCCGCACTGCCTGGCAGGCGAATTCCCTGTGCCTGCGCCGACACGATGCCGCAACCCAGCAGGGCGGCCCAGAAAATGCGCGAAACGCGAAGTGTCATCGTGATCAATCGTAATTGCTGAAGCGACCGGCACTGGTGCTGGTCTCCCGCAGATAGTGGTAACGCGGGATGTTCTGTGTGAGCGTCTCCAGCGGATTGGAGCCCAGCCGGGAGAACCCGACGAACTCCAGCTGGAACAGGATGCGGTTGTTGGCCGTCGAGGTCCCGGTCTGCAGGCGGTCGAGCACGACGCGCCCCAGCCAGCAACCGCCATCGTATTCGAACCCCAGCACGGTATCCACCAGCTTGCCGTCCCGCAGACTGAAGTTCATGCGGCCCACGGAATACCAGCGACCGGCTCCCTGGCCCTGACCCGGCCCGAGATCCTGGCCACGGTCTCCCCAGAGATCGTTGAGCGGCCACTGCCAGGCGACGTCGATTTGCTCGCTGGTGCCGCGTTGCAGGCGATAGGCGGCACTGACGACACGGTAGTTGCCGGGGCTGTATCGCCCGCCAATGGTGGATCGCACCGACCTGCGGGTATCCATGTCGAACTGCACGGTCGAGTCGAAGGTCCAGCGCGGGTCGAGGTTCAACGTCGCGCCGACCAGCACGTCGCTGAACCCCTTGTCGACCGTCGTGCCGCCCGGCAGGGTGACGCGCTGGTCGCTGAAGCGCAGGCGCTGCGCGATGCCGAATCGCGCGGCCTCGGCACCCGAGTCGGGATCGATCAGGCGCGTCGACACCCCCAGCGTCAGCAGGTTGCTGTCCGATATGCGGTCGTTGCCGGCGAACGCGTTTTCGGTATAGATGGTGGCGAAGTTGAAGTCGTTGGCGCCACTGTCGTAGTTGGGCAGTGCGCTCTGGTCGCGGTACGGGGTGTAGACGTAGAACGCGCGAGGCTCCAGCGTCTGCCGGAACGCGCGCCCGAACAGCGTCGTATCGCGTTCGAACACCAGGCCGCTGTCGAGACTGAACGTGGGAAGCGTGCGCGTGGCCGAGGTCGCGCCATTGGTCAACGCGCTGTCGAACTGGTAGCTGGTCGCATGCAGGCGCAACTTCGGCGTGATGTACCCGTACGGCGACACCCATGGCCGCGACAACTCCACCTGCGAAAACGCTCGGCGGCCGTTGGGCTGCAGTGTCAGGGTCTCATCCGAACGGAACTGCGTCATGTCGGCGTCGACCGAGAAGTCGAAGCCGTTGAAGTTCAGGCGCGCGTACCGCATCGCGAGTTGCGGCAACCGGTCGTACGGCGGCGTGATCGGCGAGTCCACGTCCTGCAGCGTCTGCCACTTGAGCACGCGCAGGCTGGTCGAGAAATTGCCGCGGGACCAGCTCAGGTTCAGGTCGTTCTGCAGCAGCCGCTGCGTCAGGCCGGGACTCACCCGCGTGAAGTCCCGCCAGTAGTTGTCGTCGCTGACACGGTTCATCGACAACGAGGCGTTGATGCTGCCCACGGCGCGAAGTCCGGTGTCGACGACACCGCTGTGGGTCAGGGAATAACCCCAGCGGCTCATGTCGCGCAAGGCGTCGCCCGGCATGTAGTTGAGCTTGGCCTCGCCGAGGTAGTCCTTCTCGAGGTAACGGAACTCGGCACCCAGGTCGACACCCCGCCGGCTCATCACCGATGGCGTCAGGGTCGCGTCACGATTCGGCGCGATGTTCCAGTAATACGGCACCGTCACCTCGACACCGTTGACGCTGTCGATGCCGAACGTGGGCGGCAACACGCCGGACTTGCGCCGGTTGCTCAGCGGGAAGGTGAACGCGGGCACCGGCAGCAGCGGAACACCCTTGAAGCTGAGTACCGCGGACTCTGCCTCGCCAACGTCCTCCTCGTTGTCGATGCTGATGCTGGCGGCGCGGATGATCCAGTCCGGCAGCCAGCTCGGCCCCGGTTCGCGCCGGCAGGTCGTATAGGTCGCATTGCGCACCACGGCGCGTTTCTCGTCGATGAAGTCGACCCGTTCGGCCTCTCCATGGCCCTGGTTCTTCAGCAACTGGTAGCGGGGGTTGCGAAAGAAACCCTCGAACGACTCGACCTTGAGCTGGAGCTCGGGGCCCTCGTACACGTCGCCGGCGCGGTTGATCCGCACATTGCCGCGAGCCGTCGCGAGATCGTCGGGCTGGTAATACTCGAGCCGATCGGCACGGATCACCAGGTCGCCGCGCCGCAGTTCCGCCTGCCCCTCGACCACCGTCTCCAGGTCGGTGCGCGAGGACATGCGATCGCCCGACACGTAGGTCGGCTGGGAATCGCGGTCTTCCGGCGGGATGGCGTCGCGCAGCAGTCGGCTGCTCTTGAGCTGCAGCGGCGCCAACTCCGGCTGCGCCTGGGTCTGAGCCTGCGCCAGCGCGACCGGTCCGCCAAGGCAGGCACCGACGCCGACCGCCAGCACCTGCCAGCGCAACCAGCACCGGGCCGGGGTGGCAGACCTGGATTCGGTAACGGACAACTTTCGAAGCATCGGGTGGTCGGATGGTGGAGGATCGGGCGATGGCGGAATCTGTCAGGCAGACGGGGGGCCGCCGGACGGCGGCTTTGTAGAATGGATTATCCATGAGCGAAACCGTTCCCCCCGACTGCCGGTCCGATCCGGTGCCCGCACACGACACCCCGGTGATCTGGGCCGATCCACAGCGGCATGCGGCGTTCATGCAATGGCTCGGCGAGGTCGCGCCCGGTTTCGGCCTCGATCCGGCCAGCGTGCGCTTGGCGTCGGCCGACGCCAGCTTCCGGCGTTACCTGCGCATCGACGGCGCCGGCGCGACCCGCATCATCATGGATGCCCCGCCCGACAAGGAAAACTGCGAACCCTTCGTCCATGTCGCGGAGCTGATGGCGGCCGCCGGCCTGCGGGTGCCGCAGGTGCTGGCGTGGGAACGCACGCACGGGTTCCTGCTGCTCAGCGACCTGGGCCGCCAGACCATGTTGCAGGCCATCGACCGGGACCACGCGCAGGCCAACCTGGGGCTCTACCTGGGGGCGGTCGATGCGCTGGTCGCCTGGCAGCGCGCGTCCCGCCCCGGAGTCCTGCCGGAGTACGACGAAGCGCTGCTGCAGCGCGAACTCGGATTGTTCCCGCAGTGGTACCTGCAGCAGCACCGGGCTGTCACGCCCGACACGCGGATGCAGGAAACGCTGGCATCCACCTTCGCGCAGATCGTGCGCGAGAACCTGTCCTGGCCCAGCGTCTACGTCCACCGCGATTTCATGCCGCGCAACCTGATGATGCCGCCGCCAGGCGACGACGCGGCTGGTGCGCATCCGGTCCTGGGCGTGCTCGACTTCCAGGATGCCGTGTTCGGGCCGATCACCTACGACATCGCCAGCCTGATGCGTGACGCGTTTCTGAGCTGGGACGAGGAGTTCGTGCTCGACGTGACCATCCGCTACTGGGAAAGGGCCCGCGCCGCCGGCCT
>JBFIDI010000225.1:0-9106 GCA_041581405.1 Burkholderiaceae bacterium | reverse complement strand
CCGCGGCCAGCGCCCGCGCGCTGTCCAGGCGTTGCGTGGCCAGCGGCGCACGACCCAGCGCAAGATAACTGCGCGCGGCGCCGAGCAAGGCCCGCGCCTGCGCCTGGGCATCGCCGCTGGCGAGCGCCTGCATGCGTGCGCGCTCCCAATGTGCCAGTGCCTCCTCGAAGCCGCCGTCCTGGTGTGCACGCGCGCCCGCGGCCATGGCCTCGACCACGCTCGCACGCGCGCTGGACGGTGTGGCCGTCAGCAGCACAAGCGCCAGCAGCATCACGGCGCCGGCAACATGGCCCGCAAGCCGACGCAGAGCAAGATGGTGAACCGTCATGATGTTTCCCTGATCCGGTGAAACCGTGACTGCCGCAGACGCACGGCACACGTGCAGCGGCCGACCCGCCGACCCGGGCGGACCGGCACGCATTTGATTATGCACGCGGGCCTGGGCAAGTGCACCACCGCAGATGCCGGCGATCGGGCCGTTCGCACTCGGCATATAGTGTGTCATCCAGCGACCCCACCGGAACGACGATGCCCCGCTTTGCCGCCAACCTCAGCATGCTCTACAACGAACATGCCTTCCCCGACCGTTTCGCCGCCGCGGCCGCCGACGGCTTCCGCGCGGTCGAATACCTGTTCCCGTACGCCTTTGCGGCCGACGACCTGGCCCGGCGACTGCGCGAGCATGGGCTGCAGCAGGTGTTGTTCAACGCACCGCCCGGCGACTGGGACGCCGGTGAACGCGGCCTGGCCTGCCTGCCCGGACGCGAGGCGGAGTTCCGCGCCGGCATCGAAACGGCGCTCGCGTACGCGCAGGCACTGGACTGCCCGCGCATCCACGTGATGGCCGGCCTGGCGCCGGCCGATGCCGAGCGCGCACGGCTGCAGGCCACGTACGAAGCCAATCTCGCCTGGGCTGCCGCGCAGGCCGCCCGCGCCGGCCGCGACGTGCTGATCGAGCCGATCAACACACGCGACATCCCCGGCTTCTTCCTGAACCGCCAGGACGAGGCCCACCGCATCGTTGCCGCAGTGGGCGCTGCCAACCTGAAGGTGCAGATGGACCTGTACCACTGCCAGATCGTCGAGGGCGACGTGGCGACGAAGATCCGCCAGTACCTGCCCACCGGCAAGGTGGGCCATATCCAGATCGCCGGTGTTCCGATGCGCCACGAACCGGACCTCGGCGAACTGCACCACCCCTACCTGTTCGACGTCATCGACGAGGTGTCCGCCGCCTGCGGCTGGCAGGGCTGGGTCGGTTGCGAATACCGACCGGCGCGGGGAACGGCGCCGGGGGCGACGTCGGCCGGGCTGGACTGGCTGCGCACGCGCCGACCGGACTGATGCACGCAGCCCGCACCGTTCGGTCGACGTCGCAAGGGTTGCGGGCGCAGCCGTTTGTCCCCTGCCGGCACTGTGCTACTGCGTGCGGCCGGTAGGCGAAACCGGCGCGCCCGGCCACAATAATGTCGTTGCCGCAAGCCACGGACGGGTACATCGAGACAAGCCCTGACTCCAGCCGCCCGGGTTGCCGCTTCGAGAGGCAATCATGACGCTTCCGCTGTCGTTCCTGTGGCCGCAGTACCTCTGGCTGCTGTGGGTCGTCCCCGCGCTGGTGGTGGTCTACGTCTGGCTGCTGCGCCGCAAGAAGAAGCAGGTGTTGCGCCTGGCCAGCATCGACATCGTCAAGCAGGCCATGGGGTCGGGCCTGCACTGGCGCCGGCACGTGCCGCCGGCCCTGTTCCTGCTGGCCATGGCCCTCGCCCTGCTCGCGGCCTCGCGTCCCACGGCCGTCGTTGCCCTGCCCTCGCACCATGCCACGGTGATGCTGGCGATCGACGTATCGCTGAGCATGCGCGCCACCGACATCAAGCCCAACCGCATCACCGCCGCGCAGGAAGCGGCCAAGGCCTTCCTCAAGGAACTGCCGCGCAACGTCAAGGTCGGCATCGTCACCTTCGCCGGCACCGCCTCGGTCGCCCAGCCCGCCACGCTGCAGCGCGAAGACCTCGTGGCGGCGATCGACAGGTTCCAGCTGCAACGCGGCACGGCCGTGGGCAGCGGCATCGTCGTGGCCTTGTCCGAGCTGTTTCCCGATCACGGGCTGGACGTGGGCGAGATGACCTACGGCAACGGCCGCCGCGGCAAGAGTATCGACGAGGCGCCGTCGGCGCCGCGCAAGGAGTTCGTTCCGGTTCAGCCGGGTTCGTACACCTCGGCCGCCATCGTGCTGCTGACCGACGGGCGGCGCACCACCGGCGTCGACCCGCAGGAGGCGGCCAAGCTGGCGGCCGATCGCGGCATCCGCGTGTATTCGATCGGGCTGGGCACGGTCGATGGCGAGGTTCCCGGCTTCGAAGGCTGGTCGATGTATCTCAAGCTCGACGAGCCCAGCCTCAAGGCCATCGCCAATGTCACCCAGGCCTCGTATTTCTACGCCGGCGATGCCGATGCGCTCAAGACCGTCTACGAGCAACTCGGCACGCGGCTGCAGGTGGACAAGCAGGAGACCGAGTTGTCCGCGCTGCTCGCGATGGCGGCCGCCGTGCTCGCGCTGGCCGCGGCGGGCCTGTCGCTGCTGTGGTTCAACCGCATCGTCTGAACCGGGCCGCCTCGCCCGCCACCGGCGTCACGCCGCGGTGAACCCGGCATCGATGGCCAGCACGCTGCCGATCGCCGAGGCCGCGCCGGGCGAACTCAGCCACACGATGCCCGAGGCGATCTCCTGCGGCGTGCTGTAGCGCCCCAGCGGATACCGTGCCCCGGCCGCCGACGGCGGGCCGTCCGGGAACGACGCGACGATGCGTTCGGCCATCGGTGTCTGCACGCCCGACGGGCACACGACGTTCACGCGAATGCCCTGGCGCGCATACTGCAGCGCCGCGCTGCGGCTCAGGCCGACCACCGCGTGTTTCGACGCACCGTAGACGGCCGAACGCGCCGAGCCGACCAGGCCGGCTCCCGAGGCCACGTTGACGATGCTGCCGCCGCCCGGCTGTCGCACCATCTGCGTCATCTGCGCGCGCATGCAGTGCCATACGCCACGCACGTTGACGTCCATCGTGCGGTCGTACAAGGCGTCGTCCTCCTCCAGCAGCGGCCGGGTCGCGCCTTCGACGCCGGCGGCGTTGGCCGCGCAGTCCAGTCGCGCCCAGCGCGCCACCGTGGCGGCGACCGCGTCGCGGACCTGGCCGGCCTGCGTCACGTCGCAGGCCAGCACCAGCGCATCGCGGCCCATGGCCAGGATCTGCGCCTGCACCGGGGCGCAGGCAGGGCCATCGCGGTCGACCAGCGCCACGTCGGCGCCCGCGGCGGCGAACGCCAGCGCGGTCGCACGACCGATGCCGGAGGCGGCGCCGGTGACGAACGCGACCTGGCCCGTGAAGTCCATCGACACCAAGGCGGCGTCGGTCCCGGTCGGTGCAGCCGCGACGCTCACGATGTCTGCTCCCGGCCACGCGGCATCGATTGCCCCCTGGACCATGGACGGCGCCTCACCGCACCGCCTCCGATGGGCGCGCCACGGTGTTCGCCGTCGGGGCGGACCGGCGGGTTCACAACGGCAACCTCTGCTCCAGCCACGGCACCAGGGCCGCCATCTGGCGCAACACCGGGGCGTTCGGATCCTCTCCTTCTTCGGGCTCGAAGTAATGCAGGCAATCCGGGAAATCGAACAGCGTCTTGTCCTGGCTGCGCACCGTGTCCAGGATGGCCAGGCCATGTTGCCGCGGATAGACGTCCATGTCGCGGCCGGCCTGCACCACGGCCACCGGCTCGTCGATGGAGCGGCCCGTCTTGAGGAAGTTGGCATTGCTGCTCAGGCCCGACCAGGTCGACAGCCATGCGTCCGGCGTGACGATGCGCCCGAACCCGTAGAGCTGGTAGTTCATCAGGTCGGGCAGGTCGCTGAGCAGGCTGCCGTAACCCCGGTTGCTCGGGTCCAGCGTGTTGTCCACGTAGTTGGGATTGGCCATGGTCCGGTACACCGTCATCACCGGCTGGAACGCGGCGCGCCGGTTCACGGCCCGTCGCCCGCTCGCCGGCAGCGCGGCGAAACCCGGCTCGCCGCGCAAGGACTCGGCCGCGGCCTGGTCGGCGATGATGGCATGCGCACGCGCGTCGATACGCGCCACCCGCGCCAGCTGCGCCGCACGGTAACGCGCCAGGAACTCGGGCGTGTAGCGGCTCCACTGCGGCGCCGGCACGAAGCCGTTGTCGGGGTTGTACATGTCCAGCGTGTCGTCGACCAGCAGCGGGTCGTGTTCGTCGACCACCGACGGGTCGATGATGTCGTTCATGATCAGGCCCTGGCCGACATGCGCGGCCGAGATCATGAAGGCGTCGAAGGCCGGCATGCTTGCCTGTGCCAGCGCCACCGGCCGGCCCGCCGGCGTGTGGCTGATGCGTTGCGCAGGCGCGGCCTTGGCCTGCGACTGGTAGAAGCCGCCCAGCGATCCGCCGCCGGAATTGCCCAGCCAGACCACCTGGTCGATGCCCTGCTCGCGCAACCAGACCACGTGGGCGGCCAGGTCCAGCAGCAGCAGCTCGTGCACGCAGGTCGAGTCGTTGTTGGTGTTGCGCAGGTTCGCGCCCAGGCAGGCGTAACCGGCACGCAACAGGGCCGGGAACGCATAGTGCTGACTGAAGTCCCCGCGCGGATGGGCCGCGATCACCGCCACCCGCGGCCGGGGGTTGCGCAACGGGCGCCAGAACAGGCCCCGCACCTGGGTGTTGTCATGGGCGTACAGCGTGACCTGCTCGCAACGGGCGAATTCCGCCACGGGTTCGCGAAAGCGGACCCAGCTGCCGCTCCAGTACGTCTTCGCCAACAATCGCATGGCCATGTGTTGTCCCCTCCTGCCACCGGACTGCCGCGCCCGATGCCGGCACCCTGCCCCGGGTGGATGGCATCAATCTAGTGCAGCGGCCACGGTGCCGCGATCGTCCAATGCGACGATATTGCACGGCCGCCGCCGCCGACGTTCAGCGGATCAGGCCCCGCTTGCGCGCCAGGGCCACGGCATGGGTACGGCTGCTGGCACCGAGCTTGAGGTTGAGGTTGCGCAGATGGGTGCGCACCGTGCTGTCGGACACGAACAGCTTGTCGGCCAAGGCGCTGTTGGAATACCCTTCCGCCAGCAGTTCCAGCACCCGGATCTCCCGCGCGGTCAGGCCTTCGGGCGCGGGCGCGCCTGAGCCGTCGTCCAGCGGCGCCGGCGCCGGGCCGAACACCTGCAGCAAGCGGTCCAGGTGGTCTTCCATGATGGGGTCGGTCGAGGCCGTGCGCGCACCGCTTCTGGCCTGTGCGAACTGGCGCACCAGCGCGGCGGCGCTCGGGCCTTCGTCGAGCACGGTTCGCACCAGGCCCTCCTGCCCGCACACCCGCAGCACCTGCGCGACGTTGTCCATGGCCGCATCCAGCTGGCCGGCGGCGTGTTGCGCCATCGCGCGCAACAGCTGGATCTTCACGGCGCGGCGGTTGCGCCCGCCCAGGCGTGCCATCTCCAGCTCGCGCGTCAGCGGCGCCACGGCACCGGCGGCGTCTCCGAACGCCAGCGTCCAGCGCAGCTGGGCCAGCTCCAGATAGTCCAGGTCGTGGGCCAGCAGCCGCTGTGCGCGTTCGCGGGCCCAGATGTCGGGCATCGCGGCACGCTGCAGCTCCTCCTGGGCCGCCGGCCCCGACCCCTGCTGCAACAGCAGCCGGGCGCGCTCGAGCCGCGCGGCCACGGCCACGCGCAGCAGCTTGCGCGTGTAGCCGATGTCCTCGAGCTCGGCCAGCGTATGCAACGCACGATCGACATCGCCCGCGACGAACGAGATGCGCGCGCGCATCACGTGGCTCAGGATCATGTGGTCGGGCAGGCCGACCTCGCGTGCCATCGGCAGGTAGACGTTGAGCAGGTGCTCGGCGCGATCGAGCTGGTCGGCCTCGTAGGCCACGCAGGCATACAACACGCCGGCCCAGGCGTTGCCGTGCGCGTGGTTGAAGTTGACGACATGGGTGGCGTCCACCGCGACCCGGAAACGGGCCTTGGCATGGCGCAACCGGCCGGCGAGCAGGTCCAGGATGCCCTCCATCGACTCGGTGTACATGCGGTTGAAGTTGCCGTCGCCGCGCGAGGCCCGCGCGCCGTCGAGCTGGCGGTGCGCCTCGCGGGCATTGCCGAGCACGCAGAAGATGTTGGCCATCGCGTTGAACAACACGCTACGCGCGAACGAACTGCTGGCAGGCACTTCCTGCAGGCTGGCCAGGCCGGCCACGTAGGCCTCCTGGTAGCGGTCCTGCATGGCCAGCAGCAAGGGCCGCATGGCCGCCAGGTTGGCCTGCACCCGCGGGTCTTCGCTGCGCACGCACGACGAGGCGGCGATCTGCTGGGTCGCCTCCCAGGGTCCGCGGGTGAAACAGGTGGCCCAGAACCCGAGCACCTGCGGATACGGATGGCGCCGCAGCAGCGAAGCCGGCATGGCGGCGAACCAGCGCGACAACAGGCGCATGCGCCCCTGTTCGAGCAGGCTCTCGGCGTGGCGCTCGAGCAGGTCCAGCGCACGCGGCCAGTCCTGCGCCTCCAGCGCATGGTCGATCGCCGGCACCGGCCGCTGCTCGGCCTCGTACCAGCGCGACGCCGCGGCATGCAGCCCGGCCAGCATCTCGGGAGACTCCTCGCGCAGCCGCGCGCGCAGGAAATCGGCGAACAGGCTGTGGTAACGCCACTGGCCGGGCATGGAGGCCACCGGCATCAGGAACAGGCCGTCCATCTCCAGCTGCTGCAGCATCGCGCCGCAATCGAGCTGCGGGCACAAGGCCTGGCACAACGCCGGGTCGAGCTGGCGCACGATGCTGGTGTGCAGCAGGAAGCGGCGCGTGTCGGCGGGCTGGTGGGCCAGCACGTCCTGTGCCAGGTAGTCGGCGACGACCCGGTCGGAGCCGGAGAAACGGGCGATGAACTGTGCTTCGTCGTCGCTGCGGTGCAAGGCCATCGAGGCCAGCCACAACGCGGCGCCCCAGCCCTCGGTCCTGTCGTGCAGCGTGGCGACCGTTGCCGGCGCCAGGTGCGCATAACCGCGCAGCCGCAGGAAGTCCCGCGTCTCGTCGAGGTTCATGCGCAAGGCGTCGACGCCGATCTCCACCATCTGGCCGCGCGCACGCAGGCGCCCCAGGCTCAGGGCCGGCACGCTGCGCGAGCCGATCGCCAGCCGGCCCTGGCGCGGCAGGTGCTCCAGCAGCTCCTGCACCAGTTCGATCACCACCGGCTCCTGCAGCGCCTCGAAGTCATCGAGGAAGAACACGAAGGGTTCGTCGAAGGCCGCGATCGCCTTGACCAGGTCGTGCGGCGAACCCGGCCGCTGGGGCGCGATACCCACGCGCAGCAGCGCGGCCTCGACGTTGGACAGGAAACGCGACAGGTCGTTGTCGGCGTTGTCCAGCCCGAGCCAGGCGGTCGCCACGCCCTGGCCCTGCAGGCGCGCGCGGAACTGCAGCATGGCCGTGGTCTTGCCGAAACCGGCCGGCGCCTGCAGCAGCAGCAACCGGGCCATGGCGTCGTCGAGCCGGTCGCAGACCTGCTGGCGCGTGACCTGGTTGCCGCTGGCGGGGGGAGGTTCGAGTTTGTCGGCTTCCATCAATCGGGTTGGCATCGTCGTGACCGTGCGCAGGCCGCCATCGCCTGCACGGCGCGCACGTCCCACGGCATTCGACGCGCCGGCAGGATCATCGTTTCCGACGATGCGTCCGCGCGCGTCCCCCTGCAGTATGCACAACCGGCACCTGCGGCACGCGCGCAGGGGTGCCGCGCCGCGCACGTCCGACGACCTGGCTGCGGCGCAATCGACACGAGGCAACACCACATGGACGAAGTACTGCACATCGACGAGACCGACGGCGTCGCCAGGGTGACACTGAACCGGCCCGAGCAGCTCAATGCGATGAATCCCGCGCTGGTCGCGGCCTTGCGCGGCTACTTCCAGTCGCTGTACGACCGCCCGGCGATCCGGGTGGTGGTGCTGCAGGCGGCCGGGCGCGCGTTCTGCTGCGGCCTGGACCTGAAGGAACACACCATCGGGCGCGACGTCGGCGTGGTCGGCATGCTGGCGCTGCAACGCGGGATTCGCGACATCCTGCTGGCCATGCGGCGCTGCCCGCAACCCATCGTTTGCCTGGTGCAGGGGGCGGCCAGCGGCGGCGGCTTCGCGCTGGCACTGGCCAGCGACCTCCGTCTCGCCACCCCGGACGCGCGCATGAATGCCGCTTTCATCCGCATCGGCTTGTCGGGATGCGACGTCGGCGTGAGTTATTTCCTGCCGCGCATGGTCGGCAGTTCGGTGGCGGCGCAGTACCTGCTGACCGGTCGCTTCATGGACGCGCCGCGGGCCCTGGCGCTGGGCCTGGTCAGCACCGTGGCGCCCTTGCCGGAACTGCAACAGGAATGCGACGCCCTGGTCGCCGACATGTTGCGCGCCGCGCCCCTGGCCCTGCGCCTGACCAAGGATGCACTGGGCCACGCCATCGACGCGGCCAGCCTGGAGGCCTGCATCGCACTGGAGGACCGCAATCAGGTCCTGTGTTCGCAGACCGAGGACTTCGCCGAAGGGCTGCAGGCCTTCCTGGGCCGGCGCGAACCGGACTACCGCGACCGCTGAACCGGAGCCCGGCGCACGCAGCGCCGCCAACGGCATGCGCAGGCGGCGCGGGCGGCACGACGATCAGCGCGGATACAACTCGCGCAGCTTGAGTTTCCAGAACTTGCCGGTGGCGGTGCGCGGCAAGGCCTCGATGAACTCGTAACGATCGGGCAGCTGCCACTTGGCGAAATGGTGGCGCATCAGGTGCGCCGACAACTCCGACGGCTGCGCGGACTGCCCCTTCCTGAACACCACGCAGGCCAGCGGACGTTCGCTCCATTTCTCATCGGGGATGGCGATCACGGCCGCCTCGGCCACCGCCGGATGCGCCATCAGCGCGTTTTCCAGGTCGACCGAACTGATCCATTCGCCGCCGGACTTGATCAGGTCCTTGGTGCGGTCGGTGATGCGCACGAAGCCCAGCTCATCGACGGCGGCAACGTCGCCGGTGCGCAACCAGCCATCGGCGGTGAACTTGTCTTCGCTG
>JBFIDI010000224.1:0-9106 GCA_041581405.1 Burkholderiaceae bacterium | reverse complement strand
TAGTTGTCGCGGAAGGTGTGGTTCTGCGCCGGGTCGAGCACTTCGAGCAGCGCGGCCGACGGATCCCCATGCATGCCGCTGCCCATCTTGTCGATCTCGTCGAGCATCATCACGCAACCACGCGTGCCGGCCTTCTTCATGCCCTGGATGATGTTGCCCGGCAAGGCCCCGATGTAGGTGCGCCGGTGTCCGCGGATCTCGGCCTCGTCGTGCACGCCGCCGAGCGACACGCGCACGAAGGTTCGGCCCAGCGCACGCGCGATCGACTGCCCGAGCGAGGTCTTGCCCACGCCGGGCGGGCCGACCAGGCACAGGATGGGGCCATGGCCGCCGGGCTTGAGCTTGCGCACCGCCAGGAACTCGAGGATGCGCTTCTTCACCGTCTCCAGACCGAAGTGGTCCTCGTCGAGCACCGCGCGGGCCTGCGCGACATCGATGCGGTCGGGTTCGGGCGTCTTCCACGGCAGCTCGACCATCCAGTCCAGGTAGGTGCGCACCATCGGATATTCGCCCGACGCGTCGGACATGCGCTCCAGGCGCTTGAGCTCCTTGTGCGCCTGCTTGTGCACCTCCTCGGGCATGCCGGCCGCGTCGATCGCCGTGCGCAACTCGGCGATCTCGGCCGCGTTGCCGGACTCGTCCTCGCCGAGTTCCTTCTGGATCGACTTCATCTGCTCGCGCAGCAGGTATTCGCGCTCGCGCTGCCCCATCGTGGCCTTGGTGCGCTGGTCGATCTGCTGCGACAGGCGCATCACCTCGATGCGGTGGGCCATCAGCTGCAGCAGCCGGTCCATGCGCTGGCGCAGGTCCTGCTGCTCGAGCAGTTCCTGCTTCTCGGCTGGCTTGACGTCCAGGTAACCGGCCACCATGTCGGTCAGGGCCTCGGCCGACTCGATGCCTTGCACCGCGTCCAGGATCTCCTGCGGCGCCTGCGGCAGCAGCTTGAGCACCTCGATCGCGCGTGCGCGCAGCTGCAGCAAGCGGGCCTCGATGTCGCTGTCGGCCCCCTCCGTCGCCGTCGCCGTCGCCGTCGCGATCGGCGCGATGCGCGCCACCGTGAACGGATGGCCGTCCAGGTATTCCAGCACCCGGAAGCGCTGCTGCCCCTGGCAGATCAGGTGGTGCGTGCCCTCGCCGGTGCTGACATACCGCAGGATGGCGGCGATGGTGCCGACGCTGGCCATGTCGGCCGGCCCGGGCGATTCGGCCTCCGGCTCGGTCTGCAGCACGATGCCGACCGGCCGCTCGTGCTTGACCGCAAATTGCGCGGCCGCGATCGAACGCGCACGGCCGATCGCCACCGGCACGATCAGGCCCGGGAACAGCACCAGGTTGCGGACCGGCACGATGACCAGCGCGTCGTCGGGCAAGCTTGCGGCAACGTCGGCACTCGAAGGCGACGGCGCGGGTGGTTGCGCGCCAGACCCGGAAACCGCCGACTGCGGATCGCCCGGTGGCGTCCCGTCCGGATCCGGCGTCATGGCACCGGCTCCAGCTGGATGCGCAGGCATCCGTTTTCCAGTTGCATGTCGGTCAGCCGGTAGTTTCCCGGCGACAACACGATGCGACGTTCGAACCGCCCATAAGGAATCTCCAGCCGCACGATGGCTCCCGAACCGACACTGGCGCCGATGGACCGTTCGCCCTGGACCACGATCGCCGGCCCCTCGACGCGCACCTCGAACTGGCCCGGCGGAACGCCGGGCAGCGCGACCAGCAGCGTGAGACTGTGGCCGTTGTCGATCACGTCCACCGGAGGCTCCCAGCACGGAGTTCCACGGGCTGGAGCGATCCGGAAAAACTGGCGTTGCAGCCGTTCGGCGTCGTCCAGCAGACCGACCGCCTCGGCCAGCATCCAGGCGCGGGTGTCAAGCGGTTTCATGGGCCGGGTACGTCTCCATGGTCGATGGCGTGTTCGTAGTCTGCACCGATACCATGCGCCATCGCTTGAGCGGTGTCAATCCTGGCCGTCCCGACCGAACGCCCGTTCGAATGCCTCGACAAAATCCGCGAGCGCATCATGTGGCAAGCGGTCGATGCCGGCGGCCGCGGCACGCCCGCCGCCACCGGAAAACGCACGACACAAGGTGTCCGCCCCGCGCGCACGCCGTCGCGGCGCACGCACGCTGACCACGTAGGCATCACCATCGACCGGCGTCAGCAATGCGTGGGCCCGGTCGGGCGACGCCTGTGCCAGCTGGTTACCCCAACTTCCCCGCACGCGCCGGCTCCACGGCGCGTCGGGCAACACGTACACCCGCGCACCTGCGCACTGCGCATGGGGCCGGACATGCGAGGCGCGCTCCAGATCCTCGGCCCGGCCGTCGCGGATCATCGCCAGCACCGGCTCCTGCGCCAGGCAGTGCCATGGATCGGCGTGGCGGCGCAGTTGCCGGTACAACGCATCCGGCGCAACGAACAAGTCGTCGACCGTCTCGCCATAGGCGTTGTAGTTCAGGCATTCGCCGAGCTCCCGCAGTGCGTCGACAGCCGGCCCGGGCAGGTCCAGGCTGGCCGCGAGCGACCGGGCGGCATCTCCCATGTTGTCGCCGAATGCGCCGGCCACGGCCCAGGCGCGGTGACGGCCGCCGAGGTGGCGATCCACCAGCATGCTGGTGCAGACCTCGGCATCGCTGTCGACATGGACCCGCAGCGCGGGGTGCCGCGGAACGTCGCCTGCGTAGTGGTGGTCGAAGTAGTCGACCTCCATGCCGCCGGCGAGCAGTTGCATCAGCGCCTCGCGGTTGCGCGCCATCGACACATCGAGCACGGTGACATGGGCTCCGGCCTCCAGCGGCACGCGCCGCAGCAGTTCGATGTCGCGCTTGACCCCGGTGACCAGCAGCGCGTCGTCATGCGGCTCGGCCAGGCGCAGCTGGTGCAAGGCGCACAAGCCGTCCGCATCCCCGTTGAACACATCGACATACCGCATGCAAGCTCCCGCCGCACCCAGCGACCCTCGGCTGCCTCCAGTCTAGTGGGTTCCACGCCGGCCTGGCGAGCTGCGCCGGCACCGGGTCAGAATGCGTAGTTCAGCTGCGCCGACAGAATCACGGTCCGGCTGTCGTAATAGCCGTTGATCAGCCCATCGGCTGCCGTCGATCCTGCGTTGGCGTCGATGTTCGTCTTCTTGACGAAGATATACGCGGCGCCGAAATCGACGGTGAGTTTCGGATTCGCCGTGTAACGCGCGCCCAGTGTGAGCCAGGTGCGATCGCCATCGGGAAGGCGCGGCGTCAGGAACGCGCGCTGCACCGGCGACTTGTCGAACGCGATGCCGCCACGCAGGGTCCACTGCGGGTTGTAGCGGTAGTTCGCGCCGATCGCCAGCTTCCAGGTGTTCTTGAAGTTTTCCGGCGTGTTCTGCAGCACCGTGCCGTCGGCGCGCACGAAGGTCAGGTTCTTGACGGTGGACCATTGTGTCCACTGCGCATCGGCCATCAGGTCCCAGCGCTCGTCGAGCCGCGTGAAATACGACAGGTTCAGCACGGCGGGAATCTCCACGTCGGACGTGATGCGGGTGTCGTACAGGGCCGCCGCATTGACACCGGCGGCCAGCGCCGCCAGGGGCGCACTCACCGCCGGATTGGCGAAACGCGCGGTGCCGCTGACGCGGTACTTGATGCTGGACCGGTAGCCGACGCCGATGCGCGACCGGTCGTCGAGCTCGAACATCAGTCCTGCATTCCAGCCGTACGCGGTGTCCGAGCCCTTGACCGTCGCGCTCGACTCCAGCCCGCTGGCGGCCGTGGCAAGCGCGTTGAACTGCGCCGACCCGGGCGCGACGCCATTGAGCACCGCGGCGTTGAGCAGGGCTCCCGCATAGTTGACCTGGTTCGTGAACTCTGCTTTGATGTGCTGCACGTTCAGGCCCAGTCCGACAGAAAGACGGTCCGAGGCCTTCCATGCCAGCCCCGGGTTGACGTTGATGGTCTCGATGCTGGACTTGATCGCCTGGAATCGTCCCGTCCAGCCATCGTTGTATTCGGTGACCAGTCCCCAGGGCGCGGTCACGCCCAGGCCGATCGACAGGCCGTTGTCCAGCGGCTTGGTGACATACGCATTCGGCACGGGCACCGTGCCACCGGCGTCTCCGCCCGAACCGCCCAACCCTTGCCCGGTCGCGGCCAGCGACCCGGCATTGCGGAATTTCAGCGAAGGCGTGATCAGGTGCAGCGTGCCGGAAACCTGGCTCTCGCCGATACGCGTCATGCCGGCCACGTTGGACCACAAGGTGCTGGCATCGGCAGCCTCGGCGGCGCCGCCGGCATACGCGGTGCCCAGTCCGGACGCGGAGGTCTCGTTGAGCTGGAAGCCGGCGGCATGGGCCGTGCCGGCCACCAGCAACGAAACGCCGCAGGTGATGTGGCGCAGGGACGCAGGACGAATGTGTGGTGCCATGGTGCTTGTCTCCTTGAAGCGCGGCCGATTCATGCGCCGGCCTTTCACGCATCCCCATTCTTTGCCGCCGTCCGGTGCGTGTATTGATCGAGCGCAACTCAACGGGATTGATGCACGGCCGTGTCGCATCGTGGGTCAACCCGGTCGCATCGGGCCGCCCTTGGGGTCCGCGCCGGCGTCAGCCCAGCTTGCGTGCGAGGTAGGCCTCGATGGCGTCGAGCGTGTCGAGGCCTGCATAGTCGGCCTCCGGGATATCGACGCCGAAACGCTGGTGCAAGCCGACCAGCACGTTGAGCCAGTCCATCGAGTCCAGGTCGACCTGGGAGCGCAGCGGCTGCCCGCCGACCAGGTCGTCCTCCTCGACCTCGGGTGCAATGGCCTTGATGGCGGCGACCACGCCGCTGCGAATATCCTGCTGCTTCACACGATGCTCCTCATAGTTGGTCCGGTTGCTGCAACAGGTCCGAGATACGCATCAGGAACAACGCGCCCCGGTGCCCGTCGCTGACCCGGTGGTCCGCGCTCAGGCTGGCCGTGACAACCGGCATCACGACCAGCTGGCCGGCCTCCACCCGCGGCCGCTCGGCCACACGCCCGAAACCGACCAGCGCGACCTGCGGCGGATAGATCACGCCGAACACCTGCTGCACCCCCTGGTCGCCCAGGTTCGTCACCGTGATGGTCGGGTCGGACATCTCCGAGCTTCGCAAGCTGCCGGCGCGGCAACGCCGCACCAGGTCGGCCAGCTCCAGCATCACGGTGCCGAGCTCACGACCGCCGACATCGTGCAGTGCCGGCGCGATCAGCCCGCCCTGGCGCAACGAGATCGCAACGCCGATGTGCGCCACCGTGCTGGCATGGTAGGCACCGTCGACGAACAACCCGTTCATCTCCGGGAAGTCGCGTGTCGCGAGCGCCACCGCCTTGAGCAGCAGCGCTGCCGGCAACAGTCGTTCGGTCACCGGCCGTGTCGTGTTGGCCCGTCGCAACCAGTCGAGCGCCTTGCGCATCGGTATCGTCTCGGACAGGTAGTAGTGCGGGATCTCCCGCTTGGACTTTTGCATCGCCGCGGCAATGGCGCGCCGCATCTCGGCATGGCGATCGACCGCGGGCGGCGTGGCTGCCGCAGGCGACGCCGCGGCCGGGGCAGCCACCGCCGCCGCTGCGCCGGCGGCCGACTGCTCCACGTCCCGCAAGGTCACCGATCCCTGCACGCCGGTGCCGGTCACGGTCTCCAGCGCCACGCCCAGTTCCTGCGCCCGCTGGCGTGCCGCGGGCGACACCCGTTGCCGCGCCGGCGCCGCAGCGCTGCGAGGCGGCGCGGCAGGCGATGGTGTTACGGGTGTCGGCACCATGGTCGCAGGCGCCGACGGCGTCCGTGTGGCGGGCGGACCCGCGGGCGAGGATCCGGCGGCGGCCGGTGCGCGAGCCTTCCTGGTTCGCGCCGTGGCCTTCGCCGTCGCGGGCTCCCCCGGCTCGCGCAACGCGATGATCGGCGTTCCGACCGGGATTTCCTGCCCGATGTCGACGAGCATCTCCTGCACCGTGCCGTCGGACCAGATCTCGACGTCGACCGCGGCCTTGGACGTGTCGACGACGGCCACCACGTCACCCTTGCGCACCGCCTGTCCCGGCGCCACCTTCCATTCGAGCAAGGTGCCCTTGTCCATGTCGGCACCCAGCGACGGCAGCTTGAATTCGAACATCGTCGGATCGCGCGGTCAGCGGTTGAGCAGCGCACGCACCGCGGCCACGATGGTCTTCACCTGGGGCAAGGCTGCCTCCTCCATGTGCCGGGCATACGGAATCGGCACCTCCTCGCTGCACACCCGGGCCAGCGGTGCGTCGAGGTCGAAGAATGCCTGTTCCGCGATCCGGGCCATCACTTCGGCCGCCAGGCTGCCACTGCGCCAACCCTCGTCGACGACGACGGCGCGGTGTGTCTTGCGTACCGATGCCAGCACCGTATCGGTGTCGAGCGGGCGCAGCACCCGCAGGTCGACGACCTCGGCCGAGATGCCCAGCGCATCGAGTTCACGCGCCGCGTCCAGCGTCTTGTGCAGACTGCCGCCGTAGGTGATCAGGCTGACATCGGTGCCCGGCTGGCGTACCCGTGCATGCGTGATGTCGACGTCGATCAGATCCGGCAGTTCGGCTTCCAGGTTGTAGAGCTGCGCATGTTCGAAGATCACGACCGGATCGGGGTCCTGCAGCGCAGGCCACAACATGCCGCGCGCATCCTCGACCGTGGCCGGCGCCAGCACGCGGATGCCGGGAACATGGGCGTACCAGCCTTCCAGGCTGTGCGAATGTTGTGCCGCGAGCTGTCGCCCCGCACCGGTGGCCATGCGGATCACCAGCGGCACGCCGAACTGACCGCCCGACATGTGGCGGTACACGGCCGCGGTATTGACGATCGGGTCCAGCGCCAGCAGGCTGAAGTTGACCGTCATCACCTCGACGATGGGCCGCAGGCCGCCGAGCGCCGCGCCGATGGCCGCACCGACGAAGCCGAGTTCGGACAACGGGGTGTCGCGCACCCGCTCGGGACCGAACTCCTCGAGCAGCCCCTTGCTGACCGCGTAGGTTCCGCCGTATCGGCCGACGTCCTCGCCCATCAGCAACACCCGCGTGTCGCGCTGCAACGCCTCCTGCAGTGCGGCGCGCATGGCATCGCGGTAGCTGACAGCGCCGGTGCCAGCCCGGGCCCTGGCCGGCGCCGGCTGTCGTTTCTTCGCGGGTTTCGGACGCGGCGCGGATCGGGCGCCGGTCAGGTCTCCGCCACGGTCGTCGACCGCAGCGGCATCCTGCCGGGCCTGCGGTCTGGCCGGCTTGCGCGACTTGCCGGCGTTCATGCTGCCCCCCCGGATGTCTTGCGGGCCGTCGCTGCGGCATCCGATGGTGGTGCGACGACGTCGCGCAGCAGGTCCTCGACCGGTTCCCACCGGCCGGCCTCGGCGAATGCCACGGCCCGATCGACCTCCTCGGCCACATGCCCGTCGAGTTCGAGAAACTGCTGTTCGGTCAACAGGCCCTGCTCCTTGAGCCGCGCGGTATAGGTGTGGATCGGGCCGCGCGTCTTCCAGGCCTGCACCTCGGCCTTGTCGCGGTACAACTCGGCGTCGAACATCGAATGGGCGCGAAAGCGGTAGGTCCGCAGCTCCATGAAGATCGGCGCCGAAGACGTGCGAACCTGCTCCACCGCGGCCAGCGCCGCCTGGTGCACGGCCACGACATCCATGCCGTCGACGCTGACCGCCTGCATGCCGTAGGACGCCGCCTTGGCGCACAGGTCGACCCGCGACTCCGAGCGATCCAGTGCGGTGCCCATCGCGTACAGGTTGTTCTCGCAGCAGAACAACACCGGCAGCCGCCACAACGCGGCCAGGTTCATCGCCTCGTGGAAGGCGCCTTCCGCCACCGCACCTTCGCCGAAGAAACAGGCGGTGACGCGTGGCTCGTCCAGCTGACGCGCGGCCAGCGCCAGCCCGGTGGCCACGGGCAGTCCGCCCGCGACGATGGCATTGCCGCCATACAGCCGCACCTGGGTGTCGAACAGGTGCATCGAGCCCCCGCGTCCGCGCGAGCAGCCCTCCACCTTGCCGTACATCTCGGCCATGATGCGCTCCATCGACACCCCGCGCAGCAAGGCATGGCCATGTTCGCGGTAGGTGGCCACCACGTTGTCCTGCGGCTGCAGGGCGGGCAACATGCCGCCGGCCACGGCCTCCTCGCCGATATACAGGTGCAGGAAGCCGCGGATCTTGCCCTGGCCGTACAACTCGGCGGATTTCTCCTCCATCCGGCGGATGCGCAACATGCCGCCCAGCAGCATCAGCGCGTGTTCCTGGTCGAACGGCACCGGCCCGGTCGGCGGCGCCGGCACCTCGACACCCGCATCCTGCACGACCGGCCTTGCCGGCCACAGGCGGGTCTTCGTCGCATTCATGCGCCGGCCTCCAGGGTCGAGGTATCCCCCTCGGGCAGGCCCAGTTCCCGCGCCTTGAGCAGCCGGCGCATGATCTTGCCGCTGCGGGTGCGCGGCAGCGTCGGCAGGAACGCGATCTCCTTGGGCGCCACCGCCGCACCCAGGCGCTTGCGCGCATGCCCGATCAACTCCAGTCGCAAGGGCTCGCCGGCCTCGAACCCCGGCTTGAGCGAGACGAAGGCCTTGACGATCTCGCCGGCCATCGGATCGGGCTTGCCGATGACACCGGCCTCGGCGACGGCCGGATGTTCCATCAACGCGCTTTCGACCTCGAACGGCCCGATCAGATGACCCGACGACTTGATGACATCGTCCGCGCGTCCGACGAACCAGAAATAACCGTCCGCGTCGCGTCGCGCCAGGTCGCCGGTCAGGTAGAGGTCGCCGCTGAAGCACTTGCGGTAACGCTCGTCCTGGTCCAGGTAGCCGCGAAACAGCGCGGGCCATCCCGTGCGCAAGGCCAGTTCGCCTTCCACGTCGGGCTCGTCGACCACCTCCACGGCACCCTGCTCGCCGTGGCGCACGATGACCGCCTCGACACCCGGCAGCGGCTTGCCCATCGAACCCGGCTTGATGTCGAGCGCCGGCACGTTGGCGATCATGATGCCGCCGGTCTCGGTCTGCCACCAGTTGTCGTGGATCGGCAGTCCCAGCACCTCCTGGCCCCACCACACGGCCTCGGGGTTCAGCGGTTCGCCGACACTGGCGATCAGCCGC
>JBFIDI010000223.1:0-9123 GCA_041581405.1 Burkholderiaceae bacterium | reverse complement strand
GCGCTCGTGTCCCGCCGCCCTGTGTGGACCTTGGTTCAGGCGGGCGCCGTCACCGGACGCGCCAGGCGGCCGCGCGGACGCCCTGCCGCGTAACGATCGATACCCAGGCCATCGGCGCTGATCTCCGGGCGTTGCCCGCTCACCATGTCCGACACCAGCTTGGCCGAACCGCAGGCCATGGTCCAGCCCAGCGTGCCGTGTCCGGTGTTGAGGAACAGGTTGGCGTACGGCGTCGCGCCGATCACCGGCGTGCTGTCGGGCGTCATCGGCCGCAGCCCGGTCCAGAACGTGGCACGGCTGACGTCGCCACCGGGGAACAGGTCGCCCACGACCAGCTCCAGCGTCGCGCGGCGGCGCGCGTCGAGCCGCAGGTCGAATCCGCCGAGTTCGGCCATGCCGCCCACGCGGATGCGGTCGTCGAAGCGGGTCACGGCAATCTTGTAGGTCTCGTCGAGCACGGTCGACTGCGGCGCGAACGCCGGGTCGACCAGGGGCACGGTCAACGAATATCCCTTGACCGGGTACACCGGCAGGTCCAGGCCCAGCGGCTCGAGGAAGGCGCGCGAATAACTGCCGAAGGCCAGCACGAACCGGTCGGCGGTGAGCACCGCGTCGCCGATCCGCACGCCGGTGACGCGCCCGCCTTCGGTCACCAGGCCGTCGACCGCTTGACCGAAACGCATGTCCACACCCAGCCCCTGCGCCAGCGCGCTGAGCTGGGTCGTGAAACGGTGGCAGTCACCGGTCTCGTCCATCGGCAGGCGCAAGCCGCCGGCCAGGCGATCGCGCGCCTGGGCCAGGCTGGGTTCGACCGATGCCAGCTGGTCCGCCGTCAGCAACTCGTAGGGAACGCCGCATTCCTCGAGCACCGTGATGTCGCGTTGCACCGCATCGACCTGGGCCTGGGTGCGGAACAGCTGCAAGGTGCCGCCGGTGCGTTGTTCGTAGGCGATGCCGGTATCGCGGCGCAACTGCTGCAGGCAGGCGCGGCTGTATTCGGCGACCCGCATCATGCGTTCCTTGTTGACGGCATAACGCTCGCTCGAGCAGTTGCGCAGCATCTGCGCCATCCAGCGCAGCTGGAACAGGCTGCCGTCCGGGCGAATCGCCAGTGGCGCATGTTTCTGGAACATCCACTTGATCGCCTTGAGCGGAATGCCGGGCGCCGCCCAGGGCGTCGAATACCCCGGCGAGACCTGCCCGGCATTCGCGAAACTGGTCTCCAGCGCCGGTCCCGGCTGCCGGTCGAGCAGGGTGACCTGGGCACCGGAGCGGGCCAGGTAATACGCGGTACTGATTCCGATGACGCCGCCGCCGAGAACAATGACTTTCATGGCAAAATGAAGTTCGTGAAGGGATTCGCAAACTATATTTCCGGCATCGCAGGCAATTTCACTGAAATTCAATGCCTTGTAAGTCGATCTGCCCGAATTCAACCGAAAAACGCCCGGCCGACAGTGAAATGACCGACCTCGACCGGATCGACCGCAACATCCTCGACATCCTGCAGCGCGAGGGACGGCTGCCGATGACCGAACTGGCACAACGCATCGGCCTGTCGACCTCGCCCTGCTCGGAGCGCGTGCGGCGCATGGAACGCGACGGCGTGATCACCGGCTACCACGCCCGCGTGTCGCCCAAGGCGCTGGGCAAGAACCTGCTGGTGTTCGTCGAGATCACGCTGGCCTCCAAGTCGGACCAGATCTTCGACAAGGTGCGCGACGAACTGCTGCACGTCCCCGACGTGCAGGAATGCCACCTGGTATCGGGCGTGTTCGACTACCTGGTCAAGGCGCGCCTGGGCGGCATGGACGAATACCGCAACCTGCTCGGCGACATCCTGAAGAAACTGCCGGTCAACGCCCAGTCCAACAGCTACGTGGTGATGGAAGAACTCAAGGAGTCGCTGGCGCTGCGCACCGACCGCTAACAAGCCCCGACGCCCGGCGCCATTGCCGCGCGCCCGTCACGAGGGCGATGCGAACAGCTTGTGCACGCCGCGGTCCTGGTTCACCATCCAGTCCGCGGTCTGGAAGAAACTCTGCTGCAGCCGCTGCCGTAGTTCCGGGTCGACGCCGGTCTCCCGCATGGCCTGGTCCATGCAGGCCAGCCACTGGTCGCGCTCGACGATGCCGATGGCGAACGGCATGTGGCGTGCGCGCAGTCGCGGATGCCCGAACCGCTCGGTGTAGTGTTGCGGCCCGCCCAGCCAGCCGCACAGGAACCAGAACAGGCGCTGGCGGGCGTTCGCCAGGTCCGAGCCGTGCACGGCGCGCAGCGCCGCATAACCCGGCTCGAGGTCCATCAGGTCGTAGAAGCGTTCGGTCAGCGCGTGCACGGCGGCTTCGCCCCCGATCCAGTCGAAGGGCGTCGCGGCGGGTGCGGGTTCCCGGGGTTCTTGCATGGGCTCGATTGTCGGGCAGCGGGCGTGCGGGCTACTGCGGGGCGCGGCGCAGCGTCTCCACCACCGGCCGGCGCAACACGTCGCGCAGCCCCCACCAGCCGGCGATCATGGCCAGCACGGCGCCGGCCAGCGCGCCTTCGAGCGGCACCCAGGGCGATGCGGTCCACGCGAAGTTGAACACGAAACGCGCCAGCGACCAGCCGACCACCGAGGCCACCAGGGACGCCAGCAAGCCCGCCAGCAGGCCGACACCCGCCAGTTCCGCGCGTTGCACCTGGCGCAGCAGGCTGGCCTGGGCGCCGACCGCGCGCATCACGGCGAACTCACGCGCCCGCTCCTCCCGGGTGGCGGTGACCGCGGCGAACAACACCACCAGCCCGGCCGCGAGCGTGAAACCGAACAGGAACTCGACCGCCCGCACGACCTGGTCCAGGATGCGTTGCACCTGGGCCAGCGTGGCGCTGACATCGACGCTGGTGATGTTGGGAAACTCGCGCACCAGCGCGTTGTCGAATCCACGCGCCTCGGGCGCCTTGAATGCGCTCATGTAGGTCAGCGGCACCTCGGGCAGCTGGGCGACCGGATACAACACGAAGAAGTTGGCCCGCATCGAACCCCAGTCGACCTTGCGCAGCGAGGTGATGCGCGACTCGACACTCACACCGGCGATATCGAAACGCATGGTGTCGCCGAGCTTGAGGCCCAGCGTCTCGGCAATACCCTCCTCGACGCTGATCGCGCCGGCCTCCTCGTCCACCCAGGTGCCGGCCACGATCTCGTTGTGGGGCGGCCGCACCGCGCTGGTGGACAGGTTGAACTCGCGGTCCGCCAGGCGCCGGGCGCGTTCGTCGTCCAGCTCGTCGGGGGCGACGGCGCGCCCGTTGATGGCGACCAGGCGGCCGCGGATCATCGGATACCAGTCGTAGTCGCGCACGCCGGCCGCGCGCAGGCGCTCCTGGAACGCCGGGCCCTGGTCCGGCATCACGTTGATGACGAAGCGGTTGGGCGCATTCGCCGGCGTGGCCTGGCGCCAGCTGCTGATCAGGTCGGTGCGCAGCAGCACCAGCAGGATCAGCGCCAGCAGGCCGACCGCCAGCGCGCTGACCTGGACCACGGCATAGGCCGGTCGCGCCGAGATCTGGCGCGTGGCCAGCACCAGCCAGCGCGGCGCCGTGGTCTCGTTGACCAGGCGGCGCAGCAGCTTGACCGCCAGCCACGACAAGCCGGCGAAGACCAGCACGGCACCGGCAAAACCACCGACCGCGATCAGGCCGAGCATCCAGTCGCGGCTGGCCGCCAGCAGCAGCGCCGCAAAACCGGCCACGCCGACACCGAGCACCAGCAAGGAGGCCGGCTTGAGGTTGCCCACGTCGCGGCGGATCACCCGCAACGGCGGCACCTGCGCCAGTTGCAGCACCGGCGGCAGTCCGAAGGCCACGAGCAGCGTCAATCCCATTCCCAGGCCGAACATCACGGGCCACAGCGTCGGCGCCGGCAGCCCGACCGAGACCAGGCCGGCCAGCAGCGCCACGAAGACGTAATGCACGCCGAAGCCGATCGCCACGCCCAGCGCACTGGCGGCCAGTCCCACGACGCCGAACTCGACGATGTAGGCCAGCGCGATGCTGCGCTGGCCCAGGCCGAGCACGCGCAACATCGCGCAGTCGTCCAGGTGGTTGGCCGCGAATCCGCGCGCCGCCAGCGCCACCGCGACCGCGCTGAGCATCGCAGCCAGCAGCGCCACCAGGTTCAGGAATTTCTCCGCCCGATCCAGCGTCTGGCGGATGTCCGAACGGCCACTCTCCAGCGTCTCGAGCCGGGTGCCGCGCGCCTCGCCGTTCTCGACCACCTGGCTGACCCAGTCGCCGAACTGACGGACCGGCTGGTCGGCGCCGGCCACCGCAAAGCGGTAGGTCAGCCGGCTGGCCGGCTGCACCAGGCCGGTGCTGTCCAGGTCGGCCGCGTTGAACATCACGCGCGGGGAGAAGTTGGCAAATCCACCGCCCCGGTCCGGCTCGATGCGGATGATGCGGGTGATCGTGAACCGGGCATCGCCCAGCAGCAGCGGGTCGCCGACCTGCAGGCCCAGCGACTCGAGCAGGGCGGGGTCGACCCAGGCTTCGCCCGCGGCCGGAACGGCCCGTGTGGTCTCGCCCGGCGCGTCGAAGCCGGGCGCCACCGTCAGGCTGCCGCGCAGCGGGTAACCCTCGGGCACCACCTTGAGTGCCACCAGCCGGCTGGCGCCGCCCTTGTCGTCGGGTGCGCGGGCCATGGTCGGGAAACTGACGGTGGTCGTGCTCTGCAGGCCGAGCGCGGCCGCCTTGTCGACGATGTTCTGCGGCGTGGCCTTGTCGGTCGACAACACCACGTCGCCACCGAGCAGCTGGCGCGCATCGCGCTGCAGGCCCCCTTGCAGCCGATCGGCAAAGAAGCCGACGGCCGTCAACGCGGCCACGGCCAGCGTCACGGCGACGATCAACAGGCGCAGTTCGCCCGAACGCAGGTCGCGCCACAACGAGCGCAGGCCGAGCTGCCAGAATGAAGGTTTCATGACGCTACCTTAGCCGATTCGCAAATGCCCCGGGCGGCCGGGGCCGCCAGCTGGCCCGGCCTGCGGCCGCCACGGCCTGTGCTCAGGCCACGCGCAGGCGCGGACCGACCAGCCCGGCCTCGAGCTGCAGCCGCTCGGCGCCGCTGAAGCACAGGAAACGCTTGTGGGTGGCACGGCCGATCGTGCACAGGCCCAGGTCCTGCGCCACCGCATGCCCCATCTGGGTGATGCCGCTGCGCGAGACCAGGATGGGTACACCCATCTGCGCCGACTTGATCACCATTTCGCTGGTCAGCCGGCCGGTCGTGTAGAAGATCTTGTCATCGCCCCGCATGTCCTCGCCCGGGCGCATCCACATCCAGCCGGCAATGGTGTCGATGGCATTGTGGCGCCCGACGTCCTCGACGAACACCAGCATCTGCTCACCGCGGAACAAGGCACACCCATGCACCGAGCCGGCGGTCTTGTAGACGCTGTCCTGCAGCCGGATCGCGTCGACGACGCCATACAGCTGCGACTGCGTGATCGTCGCCTGCGGCAACACCAGTTGCGCCACGTCGTCCATCAGCCCGCCGAACATGCTGCCCTGGCCGCAACCGGTGGTGACGACCCGGCTCGACGTGCGGGTCTCGATGTCGCTGATGCCCTCGCGCGTGCGCACCGCCGCGACACCGACGTCCCAGTCCACGGTGATCGACTCGACCTCCTGGACCGAACGCACCAGCCGCTGGTTGCGCAGGTAGCCGAGCACCAGCAGCTCCGGGTGCGCGCCCAGCGTCATCAGCGTGACGAGTTCGCGCTTGTCGACATAGACGGTCAACGCGCGTTCGGCCGGGATCGACACGGACAGGCGCTCGCCGGTCTCGCTGACGGTGTCGATGCTGCGCGTCAGCGGCGCGCGGGCGGCGGTCAGGCGAGGCAACATGGCGGGAGAAGGAGTCGACATGGGCCGAGCCTACAACACAAACGACGCCCGCTCGTGCGGCCGGCCCTGCGCCACCGCCCCGTATCAGGGTTTCTTCGCGGGATTGGCGACGGCATCCGGCTGCTGGGTGCTGGGCGGACTGGTCGCCGTGGCAGGCGGGGAATGGGCGCCGGCGGCCTCGATGGGCTTGGCCTCGGCAGCCACGTACGGACCGGGGTCGGCACAGGCGGGCGTCGACGACGCCGGCCGGGTCTCCTTGCCGGCGGACCGGGCCGAGACCAGGTAATGCGCCACCACCTTGTCCTGCGCCTTGCACAACTGGTAGGCCGCGACCTTGCTGGCCCAGGCCGCCTTGTCGGCCGCCGCCGCGGCCGCGGCCTTGGCTTCGTCGCTCGGCGGTGCCAGCCTGGCCTGCACCCCTGTCGCCATGCAGGTCGCAGCGACGACGATCAGCGACGAGAAGAAACGCTTGTGGTTCATGATGGGGTTCGCCTCAGACTTGAACGGGTTTGCCGGGAGCGTCGGGCTGCGAGCGCTGCGCCGCGATCTTGCCGGACTTGATGTCGGCGTACCACAGTTCGTGGTGTTCGCGGGCCCAGTCTTCGCCGACATACCCGGTCTTCATCGCCTGGTAGGCGCCCCGCATGCCGATCGTGCCGATATAGATGTGGCCCAGGAACATCGCCATCATCAGCATCGCGGCCACCGCGTGCAGCATGTGGGCGATCTGCATCGTGCCGCGTTCGTACAGCAGGCCCGGCAGCAGCTTGTCGAGTACCAGTCCCGAGCCCACGACGATGGCGCCCAGCAGCAACACGCCGCCCCAGAACACGATCTTCTCGCCGGCATTGAACCGGTGCGACGGCACCTCGGCGCCGGACAGCAGGCCGCCACCCTTGGCCAGCCAGGCCAGGTCTTCCTTGCCCGGAAGGTTGTCGCGCACGAAGGTCAGGAACACCACGACCAGCGACACCGCGAACAGCGGGCCGGCGAAATTGTGCGCCGTCTTGAGAACATGGGTCAGCCAGCCGAACAGGCTGGCACCGATGATCGGCAGCAGGAAGAACTTGCCGAAGGCCATCACGATGCCGGAGACGGCGAGCACGACGAAGGCGATTGCATTGGCCCAGTGGGCGGAACGCTCGAACGGCGTGAAGCGCTCGATGCGGCGGCCCGCGCCCGTGTCGGCCTCGGCATGGCCGAGCCGGCCCTTGCCGATGAAGAACAGCGCAATGGCACCGACGACGATCAGCAGCAAGGCACCGCCGTACGGAATGATCCACTGGTTGCGCACCTGGCGCCAGGCCTCGCCGGCGTTGGTCCAGCGGGCGCCGGGGTATTGCACGAAGGGCTGGATCAGGTTGCCGGCCTCCGGCGCCTGGCTCTTCGGAAGGCTGCTGTAGCCGGTCACGCCCTGGCCCACCTGGCGCCACATCGGCGCGTTGTTGCCGGGCTGCACCGCGGCCCGCTCGGCATTGGTCTGTTCCGCGTAACCGGGCTCGGCGCTCGCGTCGGGCCGGACCTCGAAGATGTTCTGGCTCTGGATGCCGCCCGCACCTGCCGCCGCGGGAGCGGCCGGCGCGGCGGTCGACTGTGCCATCGCCACGCCGATGCCGACATGGATCCACAGGGCTGCGGCACAAAGGGCTTTGATCATCGGGCGCTCCCGCGCGTCAGTTCTTGACGCCGTAATAGTCGTTCTGCCCCCGCTGGGTGCGGGTCTTGAGGTGCGACTCCCAGGCCGCCTTGTCGCCGGCCATCCAGCCCGGGTCCATGTAGGGCTTGCCGGTACCGGCATACGGCGCCTTGTCGTTGCGGGTCAGGCCATGCGACTGCGGCGGCTCCGAACACCCCACCAGCGCCACGGCCATGGCCGCCATCCAGAGTGCGTGTTTCATGACTTCGTCCCCGTCGAGCTGGCGCCATTGGGCTGGCCCGCCTGCTTGGATCCGTAGGCCGTGCCCCAGCCCCAGACTTCGGCGCCCTTGCCGCGCATCACGACCCGGCTGCGGAAGATGTCGGCGACCACGTCGCCGTCACCGGCGATCAAGGCCTTGGTCGAGCACATTTCGGCGCAGGCCGGCAACTTGCCCTCGGCCAGGCGGTTGCGCCCGTATTTCTCGAATTCGGCCTGGCTGCCGTGTTCTTCGGGGCCGCCGGCGCAGAAGGTGCACTTGTCCATCTTGCCGCGCACGCCGAAGGTGCCGGCGGAGGGGAACTGCGGCGCACCGAACGGGCAGGCATAGGAGCAATAACCGCAACCGATGCAGACGTCCTTGTCGTGCAGCACCACGCCCTCGTCGGTGCGATAGAAACAGTCGACCGGGCACACCGCCATGCAGGGCGCGTCGCTGCAATGCATGCAGGCCACCGAGATCGACTTCTCGCCCGGCACGCCGTCGTTGAGCGTGACCACGCGGCGGCGGTTGACGCCCCACGGGATCTCGTGTTCGTTCTTGCAGGCCGTGACACAGCCGTTGCATTCGATGCAACGCTCTGCGTCACAGACAAACTTCATTCGCGCCATGGTTGTCTCCTGTATTCCGGGACGATTGCCATCAACTGGGCAGAATCTCTCACGCCGACTCGATGTTGCAGACCGTGGTCTTGGTCTCCTGCATCATCGTCACGCTGTCGTAACCGTAGGTGGTTGCGGTGTTGACCGCCTCGCCGCGCACGACCGGTGCGGCGCCATTGGGGTAATACGCCAGCATGTCCTCGCCCTGCCAGCGTCCCGAGAAGTGGAACGGCAGGAACACCGTGTCGGGCCCGACCCGTTCGGTGACCAGCGCCTGCACGTTGAGCCGCGCGCCGGTCGGTGTCGACACCCAGGCCCGGCCACCGTTGCGTATGCCTTTTTCGGCCGCAACCGCGGGATTGATCTCGACGAACATCTCCTGCTGCAGTTCCGCCAGCCAGGGGTTGGAGCGGGTCTCCTCGCCACCACCTTCGTATTCGACCAGTCGGCCCGAGGTCATCACGAGCGGGTACTTCTCGTGCACCTTGTCGGCGATGTTCCTGTCCTGCACGCTCTTGTACAGCGTGGGCAGGCGCCAGAACGCCTTCTTGTCGTCGTGCGTCGGGTACTTGACCTGCAGGTCGAGGCGGTTGCCGTACAGCGGCTCGCGATGTTGCGGAATCGCGTCGGGGAAATTCCAGACCACGGCGCGCGCCTTGGCATTGCCGAACGGATGGCAGCCGTGGTTCTGGATGAACACCCGGATCATGCCGCCGGAGGGGTCG
>JBFIDI010000222.1:0-9129 GCA_041581405.1 Burkholderiaceae bacterium | reverse complement strand
GATACTTGCGCGTTGTGTGGTGACAGAAATCGCCGCGCTGCGATCTCCGCCAATCTGACCGACGCCTCCTGATGGCGACGCGGTTTTGCGGCGCCTCAAGCCGACAGCGTGCATCGTTTTACCGCGCAAGCAGCCGGCAGACAATAGCCGAAGGCGACCGATTCGTTTCACGCCATAGTCCTAATGGACTAATGACAAACCGGAAACGGCATGGCGCAAAAGTGCCGCGGCGACGTGGCGAAGGCGGCGGATCAACGGAACGGTCCCGCGCGGTGCGCCGGACAACCCAAGGCTGTTCAGGTCCGTACGGGCTTTCGTCGGGAGGTCGTACGCGACGCAGCGCCAGCCTTGTCGCCCACCTTGGTCGCGCGCCCGGCAACACGGCTGCGGGCCGGCCGGGGTGCAGCCGCCTCGCGGTCCCCCTTGCTGCTCTTGCCCCCCTTGCTGCTCTTGCCCCCCTTGCCGCTGGCCGCAGCGCTGGCGCGGCGTGGTCGTGCGGCCGGACTGAGCACGGCAGTGGGCGCCGCCTCGACCGCCAGCGCGCGCAAGGCGTCGAATTCCACCCCGATGGCATCCGCCAGCACCTTGACGTCCGGCGCCGCCGCGGCATCGGCCATCAGGCCGAAATCCAGCGACTGGTCGTAACTCTGCACCGTGATGTTCAGCGCCATGCCGTGCACGACGATCGAGGTCGGGTAGTTGGTCAACATCCGGGCGCCGGCCATGTACAGCGGGATCGGCGGCCCCGGCACGTTGGAGATCGTGACGTTGGTCACCTGCCCGATGCGATCGGCCACCTTGGCCTTACCGACCAGCGCGGTCGCGGCCTCGAGCAGCCAGGGCACGCCGATCGACGGGTAGTCGGTGGGCAGGATGCTCTTGACGCTGCCCATCGCCGACTTCATCGCCGCGGTGGCGGCCTTCACGTGTGCCAGCCGCGCGCCGGCGTCCGGCAGCTGCGTGCCCAGGCTGATCACCGACATCGATGCCTGGTTGTCGCTGGACGTGTCGCCGGCCGCGCGCAGCGAGATCGGCACGGCGGCGACCAGGCTTTTCTTCGGCAACACGCCACGCCCCTGCAGATAGCTGCGCAAGGCACCCGAACACACCGCCAGCACCATGTCGTTGATGGTCGCCCCCATGGACTTGCCCAGCGCCTTGAGTTCGGCCATCGGCAGGCTCACGGCGGCAAACGCGCGGCCGGAGCCGACCGAGACGTTGAACGGGGTTGCCGGCGCCAGCGTGAGGTTGCTGACCCGGCCCTTGCGCAGGCCGAACAAGGCGCTGTTGCCCACCGCGGTGCGCGCCGCACCGGAAAGGGTACCGACCGTGGACGGCAACTCGCGCACGATCCGGGAGACCTGTGCGATCTCGTTGCCCAGCGCGCCGCGCAGCATCTCGGCCATGCTCAGCCGGAACACCTTGCGCCGGGTGCTGCGCACGATCTCGATCGCGCGCGGCTGCGGCGTGACGTCGAGCAAGGTGTTGGCCAGCGCGACGGCGGCCTGGCCGTCCACCGCCGCATGGTGCAGCTGGGTGTAGACACCGACCCGCTTGCGGCCGTCCGGCCCCGGCGCCAGGCCGGTGAACACATGCATCTTCCACAGCGGCAGGCTGCGGTCGAGCAGTACCGGATGAAGCTGGCCGACCTGGGCCTCGAGCGCCTGCATCGCGTCGCCGGCGGCGGCGGCCTTGGGCAACCTGATCTCGACGATGTGCCGGGTCAGGTCCGGCGCGACATCGACCCAGGCCGGATTGGCCAGGTTCAGCGGCATCCACCACAACCGGCGGCGAAACACCGGCAGCAGGGGCAGGCGTTGTGCGACGTGCCGGCGCAGGTCCCGCACATAACTGCCGCGGTAGCCACGGGGCAGTTCGAACAGGTGCAGCGCGCCGACATGCATCGGCATCTGCGGGGTCTCGAGGAACAGGAAGCTGGCGTCCAGTCCGGAGAGTTGTCGCATCACGGTCGGGCCTTTCATGCGGGCCAGGCCGTCCGGCAGGCCGTGGGGTTGAGGGTGTGCGGCCGGCCTACTTGATCAGGAAGGCCAGCATCTTGCTGGCGAACTTGCCGTACGGCGGCATCATGAACTTCAGGGTGGAGAAACGGGCCTGGTAGAACACCGGGCGCAGCTTGGAGAAGGTCAGGAACCCCTCCTTGCCATGGTAGTGGCCCATGCCCGAGGCGCCGACTCCGCCGAACGGCAGGTCGTGCTGGCCGACATGGAACAGTCCGTCGTTGACCGACACGCCACCGGACATCACGCGCTCGAGCAGCATCTGCACGACCTGCGGGTCGTTGGAGAACGGATAGATCGCCAGCGGCCGCGGGCCGGCGTTGACCGCAGCGACCACCTCGTCCAGGGCCTGGTAGCCGCGGATCGGCAGGATGGGCCCGAAGATCTCGCGTTGCCACAGGATGCTGTCGGGCGGCGCGTCGAGCACGATGCACGGCGCGATCTTGCGCGTGGCGGCGTCATGCTCCGGCCCCGGCACCAACTGGATGATCTGCGCACCACGCTCGCGCGCCTCGTCGAGCGCAGCGAGCAGGCGGTCGAACGCGGTCTGGTCGATGATGGAGGTGTAGTCCGGCGAGTCGAGCGACGGATAACGCCGGGGCACGATGCGCTGCGCCTCCTGGACGAACTGCGCGATCTTGCCCTGCGGCATCCACAGGTGGTCGACCGAGGTGCAGATCTGGCCGGCATTGAGGTACTTGACGAACAGGATGCGCTCGGCGGCCTTGCGCAGCGGAAAGTCGTCGCACAGGATGGCCGGCGCCTTGCCGCCGAGCTCCAGCGTGACCGGGCACAGGTTCTGCGCCGCCGCGGCCATCACCGCGCGGCCGGTCTGGCCCGAGCCGGTGAACAGCAGGTGATCGAACGGCAGCTTCGAGAACGCCACGCCGACGCCGCCGACCTCGTCGAAGAACTGCAGCTTCTCGGGCGGGAAATAGGCCGGGATCTTCTCGATCAGCAGGCGCGCCAGGTGGCGCGAGTTCTCGCTCATCTTGACCATGGCGCGATTGCCGGCCGCGAAGATGTAGGTCAGCGGCACCATGCTCAGGTTCACCGGGAAGTTCCACGGCACGATGACGCCGACCACGCCCAGCGGCTGTGGAATGACCCGGTTGCGCGCCCCCAGGAAGTTGCGCAGGTCGACCGAGCGGCGCTGCGTCTTCATCCAGCCGCGCAGGTGCCGGGCCACATGGTCGATGCCGTCGACGGCCGGGAATATCTCGGCCAGCAGGGTTTCGTGTGTCGAACGATGGCCGTAGTCGGCACGGATGGCCTCGCACAAGGCGTCCTTGTTTTCACGGATGAAACGCTGCAGGGTGCGCAGGTCGGCCAGGCGTTCGTCGAGGCTGGGAACCGGATGGGCCAGGTAGGCTTCGCGCTGCTGCGCAAGCGCCAGTTCCAGCGGGGCGGGGATGTCGTTTTTCATGCGTGTCCGATCGGGCCAGGCACCCTGGCAGTGGCATCACTTCACAGCCTACAGCTTACTCCCATCGCGCACAATACGATGCTCCATCGGCATAAACACCAGCAGCCGCCGCGGCCGCGATGCGTTAGCCTATCGCCTGTCCCGTCCCCGTAGACCCGAACCCGCAGACCCACGAAACAACATGAGCAAAGAACTCTCCCCTGCCGAACATGCGCTGCGCGAAGCCGCGCGCGAGTACCACCGCAGCCCGACCCGCGGCAAGATCGCGGTCACGCCGACCAAGGCCTTGTCCAACCAGCGCGACCTGTCGCTGGCGTATTCGCCCGGCGTGGCCTATCCCTGCCTGGACATCGAGGAAGACCCGTCGCTGGCCGCCGAGTTCACCTCGCGCGGCAATCTCGTGGGGGTGGTCACCAACGGCACCGCGGTGCTCGGCCTGGGTGACATCGGACCACTCGCCGCCAAGCCGGTGATGGAGGGCAAGGGTTGCCTGTTCAAGAAGTTCGCCGGCATCGACGTGTTCGACATCGAGCTGGCCGAACGCGACCCGGACAAGCTGGTCGACATGATCGCCGCGATGGAACCCACGCTGGGCGGCATCAACCTGGAGGACATCAAGGCGCCGGAGTGTTTCTACATCGAGCGCAAGCTGCGCGAACGCATGAACATCCCGGTGTTCCACGACGACCAGCACGGCACCGCCATCATCTCGGCCGCCGCGCTGCTCAACGGGCTGGAGCT
Source organism: Burkholderiaceae bacterium (assembly GCA_041581405.1). GTDB lineage: Bacteria > Pseudomonadota > Gammaproteobacteria > Burkholderiales > Burkholderiaceae_C > CAISIP01. Next base: position 4,944 of record JBFIDI010000222.1, on the reverse strand, counting down.
GGTGGGCAAGAAGATCGACGAAGTCAAGGTCGCGGTCTCGGGCGCGGGTGCGGCCGCATTGGCCTGCCTGGACGTGATGGCCGGCCTGGGCGTGCCGCGCAGCAACATGTACGTGTGCGACTCCAAGGGCGTGATCTACAACGGCCGGCCGGGCGGTTTCGACGAGTCCAAGCAACGCGTGGCGCAGGACACCGACGCGCGCACGCTGGCCGACGTGGTCAAGGATGCCGACGTGTTCCTGGGCTGCTCCACCGCCGGCGTATTGACGCAGGACATGGTCAAGAGCATGGCGCGCGCGCCCATCATCCTGGCGCTGGCCAATCCCGAGCCGGAGATCCGGCCCGAGCTGGCCAAGGAGGTGCGGCCGGACTGCATCATCGCCACCGGCCGTTCGGACTATCCGAACCAGGTCAACAACGTATTGTGTTTCCCGTACATCTTCCGCGGCGCACTCGACTGCGGCGCGACCAAGATCACCGAGGAGATGAAACTGGCCTGCGTGCGCCAGATCGCCGACCTGGCCAAGGCCGACATCAGCGAGGAAGTCGCCAGCGCCTATGCCGGCAAGGAACTGGTGTTCGGAGCGGACTACCTGATCCCGACACCGTTCGACTCGCGGCTCATCATGCGCATCGCGCCGGCCGTGGCCCAGGCCGCGGCCGACTCCGGCGTGGCGACGCGGCCGATCGAGGACCTGGACGCGTACCGCCAGCAGCTGTCGCGTTTCGTCTACCAGACCGGCATGTTCATGCGCCCGGTGTTCATGGCGGCCAAGTCCGTGCCCGCCGCCGCCAAGCGGGTTGCCTACGCCGAGGGCGAGGACGAACGGGTGTTGCGCGCGGTGCAGGTCGCGGTCGACGAAGGGCTGGCCCACCCGATCCTGGTCGGCCGGCCGGCCGTCATCGAGGCCCGGCTGGCCAAGGCCGGACTGCGGCTCAAGCTCGGCGTCGACGTGGAGAACGTCAACCCGGAAGACGACCCCCGGTTCCGCCAGTACTGGGAGGCCTACCACCGGTTGATGGGGCGCCGCGGCGTCTCGGTCGAGGCCGCCAAGTCGGCGGTGCGCCGCTCCAACACCACGATCGCGTCGCTGATGGTGCACCTGGGCGACGCCGACGCGGTGTTGTGCGGCCTGGTCGGACGTTTCGACAGCCACCTCGACCATGTGCGCGACATCATCGGCGTGCGCAAGGGCGCCACCGGCCTGGCCACGCTCAACGCGCTGATGCTCGACCGGCGCACGCTGTTCATCGCCGACACCCATGTGAACGAGGACCCCGACGCCGAACAGCTGGCCAGCATCGCACTGATGGCCGCCGAGGAGGTCCGTTATTTCGGCCTGCCACCCAAGGTGGCCTTCCTGTCGCACTCCAACTACGGCACGTCCAAGCGCAAGTCGGCGATCAAGATGCGCCAGGCCCAGGAGATGTTCTCGCGCATGGCGCCCGACATCGAAAGCGACGGCGAGCTGCACGGCGACTCGGCCCTGTCCGAATCGATCCGGCGCAACGCCTTGATGGACAGCAAGCTCGAGGGCGAGGCCAACATCCTGATCTGCCCCAACCTGGATGCGGCCAACATCCTGTTCAACGTGCTCAAGATCACCGGCGGGCACGGCGTCACGGTCGGCCCCATCCTGCTGGGCGCGGCCGCGTCGGCCCACGTGCTCACGCCATCGGCCACGGTACGCCGGGTCGTCAACATGACGGCGCTGGCGGTGGCCAACTCGGCGCACAAGCCGGCCTGATGCCGGCGCGGGCGCACCGGCTTGGCGACACCATGGGCTGTCTCGTTTCCATCATGACCCGGCACGCGCCATGACGGGCCCGACCAGCACGTTCTGGCAGGAACGCTTCGACCGGCAGCAGACCCCGTGGGACCGGGGCGCGGCCAGTCCGCAGCTGCTGGCCTGGCTGGACAGCGGCGCGCTGGCGCCGTGCCGCATCCTGGTGCCGGGCTGCGGCGGCGGCTGGGAGGTGGCGGAACTGGCGCGGCGCGGTTTCGACGTGACCGGCCTGGACTATGCACCGGCGGCCGTGCAACGGACGCGCGACCTGCTGCAGTCGCAACAGCTCCGGGGCGAGGTGCTGCAGGCCGACGTGCTGCATTTCGAGCCGGACCAGCCGTTCGACGCCGTCTACGAGCAGACCTGCCTGTGTGCCCTGCATCCCGACCACTGGATCGCCTATGCGCAGCGGCTGCACCAGTGGCTCGTGCCCGGCGCCACCCTGTGGGGCCTGTTCGTGCAGGTCCCGCGTCCGGCGGCGGTGCAGGAAGGCCGCATCGAAGGACCGCCCTACCACTGCGACATCAACGCGGTGCGGGCCTTGTTCGCCGGCTCCCGCTGGCACTGGCCCCGGCCGCCGTACACACAGGTGCCCCACCCCCGCCTGTCGCACGAGCTGGCCGTGCCGCTGACGCGCCGCTGAGCGGCGAACGAAGGATCCCATGGCCGCATCCAGCCTGCTCGTATTGATCGACGACATCGCCGCCCTGCTCGACGATGTCGCGCTGATGACCAAGGTCGCCGCGCGCAAGGGCATCGCCGCGGCCGACGACGTCGCGGCGATGACGCAGCTGGCGGCCAAGAAGACCGCCGGCGTGCTGGGCGACGACCTGGCACTGAACGCCGAGCAGGTCACCGGCGTGCGGGCCGACCGCGAGTTGCCGGTGGTCTGGGCCGTGGCCAAGGGCTCGATGCGCAACAAGGCCATCCTGGTGCCGGCCGCCCTGCTCATCAGCGCGGTCGCGCCCTGGGCGATCACGCCGCTGCTGATGCTCGGCGGCTTGTTCCTGTGTTTCGAGGGTACCGAGAAGGTGCTGCATGCACTCGGCTGGCATGCGCACGAAGACGCGGTCCATCACGAGGAACTGGTGCGCGCCGTCTCGGACCCGCAGCAGGACATCCTCGCATTCGAGCGCGACAAGATCCGCGGCGCCATCCGCACCGACTTCATCCTGTCGGCCGAGATCATCGTCATCACGCTGGGCACGGTCGCAGCCGCGAGTTTCGCCCAGCAGGTGGCGGTGCTGGTCGGCATCTCGCTGGTCATCACCGTCGGCGTCTACGGCCTGGTCGCGGGCATCGTCAAGCTCGACGACGCCGGGCTGCACCTCAGTGCCCAGCAGGCGCCCTGGAAACAGGGCTTCGGTCGCGGCATCCTGCGCGCCGCGCCCTGGTTGATGAAGTCCCTGTCGGTGCTCGGCACGGCCGCCATGTTCCTGGTCGGCGGCGGCATCCTGGTGCACGGCGTGCCGATCGTGGGCCATGCGCTGGAGGATTTTGCCGCACCACTGGGATGGGCCGGCGTGCTGGTGTCCAGCCTGGGCAATGCGGTGGCGGGACTGGTCGCCGGGCTGATCGTGGTCGGCGCGGTGCAACTGTTCCAGCGGCTGCGCCCCAAGGCCGCGGGCGAGCCAGGCTAGCCGCCCCCGCGCGCAGGAGCGGAGTCCCGGCGGTACGGCGGCAGCGCCGCGCCGCAGTCGCGGCAGAACCGGGCGCTGGGCGCATGGCCCTCGCTCAGGCACTCGTGGCAGGTGCGGGTGGTCGGTTCACGGTGCATGCGCTGCGCCGTGAACTCGGCGCTGACGATGCCGGTGGGTACGGCCAGCGTGCCCCAACCGACCAGCATCATGATCGAGGCGATGATGCGCCCGAGATCGGTCTGCGGCGTGATGTCGCCGAAACCGACGGTGGTCATCGTCGTGATCGCCCAGTACACGCCCACCGGGATGCTGGTGTAGCCGTTCTCGGGGCCTTCGACCACGTACATCAAGGTGCCCATCACCAGCACCACCAGCATCACGAAGGACATGAACACCAGGATCTTGCGCCGGGACGCCGCCAGCGCACGGCCCAGGGCGCCGAACTCGGCGACGTAGTGGGTGAGCTTGAGGATGCGGAACACGCGCAGCAGGCGCAACACCCGCACGTCGATCAGCGCGTTGACGCCCGGCACCAGCAATGCCACGTAGGTCGGCAACACGGCCAGCAGGTCGATGATGCCGAATGCGCTGCGCGCATAGGTGCCGGGACTGCGCACGCAGGCCAGCCGCGCCACGTATTCGACGGTGAAGGTCAGCGTGAACATCCATTCGAGCACCCGCAACTCGCGCGCGTACACCGCGTGCACGGCGGCCATGCTGTCGAGCACGACAACGGCCAGGCTCATCAGGATGGCGGCGATCAGGCCCAGATCGAACCAGCGCCCGGCACGCGTGTCGGCCTCGAAGATGATGGTGTACATCCGCAACCGCCAACCGTGTTCCGGGCGTCCGAAATACGGCAGGCCGGCGTCGCGCACGGCCGTCGCGGCCTGCGGATCGGGGGCACGGTTGTCGGTCATGGGCCGATCGTAGTGGATTGGCCGGGGGTGGTGCGGCCGACCGGCAGACGCCGGCACCGGCGCCTGCACCGGGCCCGGAATTTGCATGAATTTGCGATTCGGATTCCCTAGGTATTCCCTAGGTGAAACGGCCGGCAAACCCGCCCATAATTGTTTTTCGCCGACTGCCCCGGCCCGCCGCGAGGCGCTGCGCCAGGCCTGCCGCAGCCCGGAGAAAGCAGTCATGCGGCTTACCTGAGGATCGCAATTGCCCGAATCGCCGAACAGCCAACAGCCTGTGTTGCAGGTCACGCGCTTGAACACCCGTTTCAGGACGCGTTCGGGTGACGTCCATGCCGTCAATTCCGTGAGTTTCGACCTCAGGCCCGGCGAACTGCTCGGCGTGGTCGGCGAAAGCGGCTCCGGCAAGTCGGTCACGATGATGTCGCTGCTGGGCCTGTTGCCGAGCCCGCCGGCCGTGGTCGACGGCGAGTCGGTGATGTTCGAAGGCCTGGACCTGCTGCGCTGCACGCCCGAGCAACTGCGCGCCATCCGGGGCGGACGCATCGGCTTCATCTTCCAGGATCCGATGACCTCGCTCAATCCGGTCTTCACCGTC
>JBFIDI010000221.1:0-9156 GCA_041581405.1 Burkholderiaceae bacterium | reverse complement strand
GGCGCCGGCGCCATCGGCGGCTGGCTGGCGGCCGGGCTGGCACGCGCCGGTAAACGGGTGTCGCTGCTGGCGCGTGGACAGACACTGGCAGCGCTGCAGGCCAACGGCCTGCGTTTGCAGACCGGGCCGGCTGACGACGTGCACACGCAGGGTTTCGACATGCATGCCAGCGCCGATGCCGCCAGCCTGGGTCCGCAGGACCTGGTCATCATCGCCGTCAAGGCTCCGGCGCTCGCGACGGTGGCCCAGCAGATCGGCCCGCTGCTCGGCCCGCACACCGTGGTGCTGACCGCGATGAACGGCGTACCGTGGTGGTTCCTGCACGGATTCGGTGGCGACTTGCAGGGCAAGGCCTTGCGGTCGGTGGACCCCGACGGCACGATCGCCAACGCGATCGAGGCGCACCATGTGATCGGCGGCGTCGTGCACGCCAGTTGCGCGACGCCGGCGCCGGGCGTGGTCCGCCACGTCATGGGCAACCGCATCATCGTCGGCGAACCCTCTGGCGCGCACAGCGAGCGGGTGCAGGCGCTGTCCGCGCTGCTGCAGGCCGGCGGCTTCGAGGCACCGGTGTCCGAGCAGATCCAGCGCGACATCTGGTACAAGTTGTGGGGCAACATGACGATGAACCCGATCAGCGCCTTCACCGGAGCGACCTCGACCGAAGTCCTGGACGACGAACTGGTGCTGGCGTTCTCCGACCGGATCATGCGCGAGGCGCGCACGATCGGCGCCGCGTTCGGCGTCGCGATCGACCAGGAGCCGGCCGACCGGCACGTGATCACGCGCAAGCTGGGCAGCTTCAAGACCTCGATGCTGCAGGATGTCGAAGCGGGCAAGGCGGTGGAACTCGACGCGCTGGTGGCATCGGTGCGCGAACTCGGCCAGCTCACCGGCGTGCCCACGCCCGAGATCGACACCTTGCTGGGCCTGGCCCGGCTGCACGCGCGGGTGCACGGCCTGTACTGAACACCGCCCGGCGGCGACCGGCTCCGCCCCTCGCGTGGGCGGGCCAACCCGCGGCGCACCGGGTCCGGCGGGTATATTGAGGCATGGCACAGCACCGACACCACACCCGGACCGACCTGGCCCGCATTGCCGCGGACGTGATGCGCGAACGCGGCCTGGCACCCGAGTTCTCGTCCGACGTGAAGCACCAGTTGCGTTCCATCACCGGCCCCGCCCCCGTCCAGGGCAAGGACATCGCCGACCTGCGCCACCTGCCGTGGTGCTCGATCGACAACGACGATTCCCGAGACCTGGACCAGCTCAGCGCCTGCGAGGTCATGCCCGGCGGTGCCGTCAAGGTCCTGGTCGCCGTGGCCGACGTGGATGCCCTGGTGCACAAGGACAGCGCCATCGACCGCCATGCCTGGCAGAACACGACCTCGGTCTACACCGGAGCGCGCATCTTCCCGATGCTGCCCGAACGCCTGTCGACCGACCTGACCTCGCTCAACCAGGACGAGGACCGGCTGGCACTGGTCACCGCGATGGTGTTCAACCCCGACGCCAGCCTGGCCGGCTCCACCGTGATGCACGCCTGCGTGCGCAACAAGGCACAACTGGCCTACGACGCCATCGCCGCCTGGCTCGACGGCACGGGCGAGCTGCCGGCAGCGGCGGCGGCCATCGACGGCCTGGATGCGCAGCTGCGCACCCAGGACGCGGTGGCGCAGCAGCTGCGCGCGCGGCGCCGCGAGCAGGGCGCACTGGAGTTCGAGACCTTCCAGCCGCGCGCGGTGTTCGACGGCGAAGAGGTGGTCGACATCGTCGAGCAGCCCCACAACCGGGCGCGCCAGCTGATCGAGGAGCTGATGATCGCCACCAACGGCTGCAATGCCCATTTCCTGTCCAGCAAGGGCGGCATGGCGTTGCGGCGCGTCGTGCGTTCACCCGAGCGTTGGCAACGCATCGTCGACGTCGCGCGCGACAAGGGCGTCGAGCTGCCGGCGCGCCCCGATGCGCGTGCGCTGGAAGCCTTCCTGGCGCGCGAACACCGGCGCGACCCGCTGCGGTTCCCCGACCTGTCCCTGGTCATCGTCAAGCTCATGGGCCGCGGCGAATACGTGCTGGAGAAACCCGACGGCGAGCCGATCGGGCACTTCGGATTGGCCGTGCGCGACTACACGCACTCGACCGCGCCGAACCGGCGTTATCCGGATCTGATCACGTCGCGGTTGATCAAGGCCGCGCTGGCGCACCAGCACCCGCCGTACAGCCCGAGCGAACTCGACCACCTGGCGCAGCACTGCACGCAGCAGGAAGACGCGGCACAGAAGGTGGAGCGGCGGGTCCGCAAGTCCGAGGCGGCGCTGGTGCTCGAGCGGCGCATCGGCGAGCACTTCGACGGCATCGTGACCGGCGCCGACCCCCAGGCCACCTGGGTGCGCACCTTCACACCGCCGGTCGAAGGCAAGCTGGTCGGCAACCCGCCCCACCTCGACATCGGGCAACGCGTCCCGCTGAAACTGGTGGTGGCCGATGTCGAGCACGGGTTCATCGATTTCGTGCTGGCGACAAGCGCGGGCTGAGGCCGGGCACGCCCTGCCGGTGCCGCGCCGGCGCGCCGCAAGGCGCCGCCGGCGTCAGGCGGAGATGCCCGCGGCCCGTAGCCGCGCGCGCAATTCGTCGAGTTCGTCCATCAGCTGCAGCGCCAGCGCCGCGCCGGCGATATTCACGCCCAGGTCGCGCTGCAGTCGCACCGCAACCCGTGCCCGGCGCAACTGCACGCCGGTGAAACGCCAGCCGGCGGGTTCGGAGCCCCGGGGCGCGATGACGCCTTCGTCGACCAGCGCCACCAGTTCGTCGATCTCGGTGCTGCAGGCGCGGCACAACTCGTCGAGCGACAGGTCCTGCTGTTCCTCGAGGATCAGCACCTCGGTCACCGTGTGTGTCTTGTGGGCGTTCATGCCTGTCCCTCCAGTCTGGCGCGCGGCCGGAAGTCCTTGAACTGCGACCGCATGCCGGCGTACATGGCGCGCGCGGCTTCCGAGTCGGCCGGCGGCAATACGATCTGCAACACGAAATAGAAGTCTCCGGGCGTGGCACCGGGAATGCCGCGCCCGCGCAGCCGCAGCTTGCGCCCGGCGGCCGAGCCCGCCGGAATCGTCAGCTCGACGGAGCCGGCCGGTGTCGGCACCTCGATCTGCGCGCCCAGTGCGGCCTCCCATGGCGCCACCGGCAGGTCCAGGTAGACGTCGCGCTGGTCGACCCGGTACCGGGGATGCGGACGGAACGCCACCTCCAGGTACAGGTCGCCGGGCTTGCCCTGGCCGATGGCCGGCCCGCCTTGCCCGGCCAGGCGGATATGCTGCCCGGCGCGCACGCCCTTGGGTATCGTGAACTCGATCGTGTGCTCGCGCGTCGTCACCCGCCCCTGCTCGTCGATCTGCGGCAGGCGCAGGTTCAGGCTGCGCTTGCCGCCATGGTAGGCGTCCTCCAGGTCGATCTGTATGCGCGCATGGTGGTCTTCGCCGTTCGCGTGAAAGCCGCCACCGGGGCGCTGCCGGCCGCCGCGCGCGGCGCCGGCCTCGGCGAATCCGTGCCGGAACAGGGTTTCGAAGAAATCGCTGTAGTCCTCCTGGCCCGGGCCCTGGCCGCCGAACCCGCGACCGGGCGCCTCGAAGCCGGCGTTCCAGTCCGGCGGCGGCTGGAAGTCCTGCCCGGCGCGCCAGTTGGCACCCAGCCGGTCGTAGGCGGCGCGTTTTTCCGGGTCCTTGAGCACCTCGTAGGCTTCGCCGATCTCCTTGAAGCGCACCTCGGCCTCGGTCTCCTTGCTGACGTCCGGATGGTATTTCCGCGCCAGGCGGCGATACGCCTTCTTGATGTCGTCGGCGCTGGCGTCGCGCGCCAGCCCCAGCAATTGGTAGTAGTCCTTGAATTCCATGGTGTCCCCGTACGGCTCGTCAATCTACACCGGATCGCGCCGGTGATGTTCGACAGATCGGGGCGGATTGATGCAGGTCAAGCCGACCCGGAGCCCGCCGCGTCCACCTGCACCGGAACCCGCTGCGCGAGCGCGCACATCAGCTCGTAGCCGACGGTGCCGGCCGCGTGCGCGATCTCGTCGATCGGCAACACGGCATTGCCCGCGCGACCCCACAACACGACCTCGGAGCCGACGCCGGCGCCCGGCACCGGGTCGAGGTCGATGGTCAACATGTCCATGCTGACCCGACCGACCGTGCGGCTGCGCACGCCACCGACCAGCACCGGCGTTCCCGTCGGGCACACACGCGGGTAACCATCGGCATAACCGCAGGCCACGACGCCGATGCGCATCGGACGGTCGGCGACGAAGGACGAACCGTAACCCACGCTGTCGCCCGCCTGCAGTTGCTGCACGGCGATGATGCGTGCCGACAGTGTCATCGCCGGGCGCAGGCCCCAATGCGCGATGTCGTGTTCCGGATGATCCGGCGCGCTGCCATAGGTCGCGATGCCCGGGCGGATCCAGTCCGAGACCGCGGCAATACCATCGCCGCCGGAAGCCGAAGCGCCCATGTGGCGCAACGTGGCCGCGCTGTTGCCCACGCTGCGTTCGCCCGGCAGGTCCTCGGTGGCCGCCAGGAACCGCGCCAGCTGCGCCGCCACGCCGGGCGATCCGTCGGCATCGCTGAAGTGGGTCATCAGCGTGATCTCCCCGACCTGCGTCAAGGCGTCGAGCCGGGACCAGGCGGCGCGGTAGACGGTCGGCCTGAATCCCAGCCGGTTCATGCCCGAATTCATCTTCAGGAACACCCGATGCGGCACGTGGGTCTTGTGCAGGGCCAGCATGTCGATCTGTTCGTCGCAGTGCACGGTGTGCCACAAACCCAGGCGGGAACACAGTTCGAGATCGCGCGCCTCGAACACGCCTTCGAGCAGCAGGATCGGGCCGCGCCAGCCCAGGTCGCGCACCCGCTGGGCCTCGGCCAGGTCGAGCAGCGCAAAACCGTCGGCGCCGCGCAGGCCGTCGAACACACGCTCGATGCCATGGCCGTAGGCGTTCGCCTTGACGATGGCCCAGGCCTTGGCGTCGGGGGCGTGCCGGCGGCACCGCGCCAGGTTGTGGCGCAAGGCGTCGGTATGGATGGTGGCTTGAATGGGACGCGGCATGGCGGACGGACGATCGCTCGACGGTGGAGAAAGCCCGATTCTGGCATCCCGGGCCACAGTGCCCGCGGGCCCGCCACCACACCGGCGGTGCTGTTACAGGCCCATGATATAACCGGGCTCCACGTTGGAGACCCCATCAGAAAATACCGGCATCAGACCCCCTGAATGCCCCGACAACACGGCATGAAGCGCGGGTTCTACACCATCATGTCAGCGCAGTTTTTCAGCTCGCTGGCAGACAATGCGTTATTCGTCACCGCGGTGCAACTGCTTCGCAGCGAAAAAGCCGGCGAATGGCAACAGGCGGCATTGGTGCCGATGTTCGCCCTTTTTTACGTGATCCTGGCGCCATTTGTCGGCGCTTTCGCCGACTCGCGGCCCAAGGGCCAGGTCATGCTGATCAGCAACTTCATCAAGGTGGCCGGTTGCCTGATGATGTTGTTCGGCAGCCACCCGCTGCTCTCGTATGCCATCGTCGGGCTCGGGGCCGCCGCCTATTCACCCGCCAAATACGGCATCCTGACCGAACTGCTGCCGGCCTCGCAGCTGGTCAAGGCCAACGGCTGGATCGAAGGGCTGACGATAGGCTCCATCATCCTGGGCGTCCTGCTCGGCGGCCAGCTGGTCGGCTCCGTGGTCTCGGGTTTCCTGTTGCAGGTCGACCTGCCGTTCATCGACACCGGCATCGACACGGCGCCGGAGGCGGCCATTGCGGTACTGATCCTGGTGTATCTGCTGGCGGCCTGGTTCAACACCCATATTCCCGATACCGGCGTGGAGATGCGGCCGATGCCGCGCCGGGTCGTCTCGTTGCTGCCCGACTTCTGGACCTGCAACATGCGGCTGTGGCGCGACAAGCTGGGCCAGATCTCGCTGGCGGCCACGACGCTGATCTGGGGCGTGGCGGGCAACCTGCGTTTCATCGTGTTGTCCTGGGCCGCGGCCGCGCTCGGGTATTCGGTCACCCAGGCCTCGGCGCTGCAGGGCGTGGTGGCCATCGGCATGGCGGCCGGGGCCATCATCGCGTCCATGCGCATGCGGCTGGAAGACGGCCCGCGCGTGATCACGCTGGGTATCGGCATGGGCGGCCTGATCATCCTGCTGATCTTCATCGACAACGTCTGGATCGCGGCACCGTTCCTGGTGCTGCTGGGCGCCATCGGCGGTTTCCTCGTGGTTCCGATGAATGCGCTGTTGCAGCACCGCGGGCACAACCTGATGGGCGCGGGTCGCTCCATCGCGGTGCAGAACTTCAACGAGCAGGCCTGCATCCTGGCGCTGGGCGCCGCCTACAGCCTGTCGGCGGGCCTGGGCGTGCACACCTTCGGCGCCATCACCGGCTTCGGCGTCGTGGTGGCGCTGGTCATGTGGATCATCAAGCGCTGGCACGCCCGCAACTGCGTGCACCACCGCGCCGAAGTCGAGCACCTGCTGTCCATCGCGCGCAACGACAAGTCGCACGGCTGACGCGCGCAGGCCTCAGCGCCGCATGCGCTGGAAGTCGGACGGAGTCAGCGACGCATCCGGCTCGACCCGCTCCACCCGGTCGCGTCCCAGCCGCTTGGCGTCGTACAAGGCCTTGTCGGCCGCCGCGTACAAGGATGCGATCGCGCCATCTCCGCCGGCGGGCAGGCAGCCGACGCCGAAACTGGCGGTGACCGGAATCCGCAGGTCCCGGCTGATCGACGCGGGCGCGCGGTGCAGCAGGCGCCGCAACTTGTTGGCCAGCTGGGTGGCGGCGTCGATGTCGGTGCGGGGCAGCAGCACCATGAATTCCTCGCCACCGATACGCGCCACCAGGTCGGTGGCGCGCACGCCGCCGAGCAGGTTTTGCGCCACGTGCACCAGCACCTTGTCGCCCGCCGGATGCCCGTACCGGTCGTTGATGGCCTTGAAGTGATCCAGGTCGACCACGATGGCGCTGGTGAAGCCGCCGTGGCGTTGCGCGCGCCGCAGTTCCTCCTCGGCCAGGCGCATGAACTCGCGCCGGTTGTACAGGGCCGTCAGCGCATCGCGCGTGGCCAGCCAGACCAGCTCGTCCTGTTGCTTCTCCAGCGTGGCATTGCGCGCGGTGAGCTCGCGCTGCAGCAGCAGGTACTGGGTGTTGCGCCGCCACAGGCCCAGCGACAGCACCAGGCCCAGCAGCGTCGCGCCGAATCCGTTGGCCCGGTTGGACAGCAGGATCGAGGCATCGGTCTGCGTCAGACCGACGGCGACGAAAAACAGTCCGTAGGCGATCGCGAACAACCAGGTCGTCGTGGCCGGCGGCAACAGGAACAGCAGGCTGACCGACATGCAACCCAGCAGGTACGGGCTGATGTTGGGTGTGATCCACTGGTCCAGCGCCGTGAGCACCACGGTGAACACCAGGAAGCTCAGGGGCGCGATGAACTGCAGCACCCGTACCGCGCGGTCGACCCGGGTGCGGCGCACGACACGCCAGGTCGTCAGCAGCACCAGGACCAGCCAGGCCGTGGTACCGACATAGACCTGCACCACCGACTGCCACCATTGCTGCTGCGTGGCCGACATCGGCGACGAGGGGCCCAGCACGAAGACCCCGAGCAGCAGCAGGTTGAGCACCAGGAAGATCGGAATCAACCAGCGCAGGCGTCGCATGTTGCCGAGCGCGACCTCGTGCTCGACCTGCGCGTCGGCTGCCGCCATGGCCCCGAACCAGCGGGCGAGTCGTTGCGGCAGATGCATCATGGGGCGCGAGTATCGCAGGTCCGGCCCTGCGCCCGGCCACGCCGCTTGCGATGCGCCCCGGTTCGGATACGATGACCGATCCGCAACCGCATCGCCCCCCGGAGCGCCCCCCACATGACCTCGATCTACGACTTTTCCCCGGTGCAGATGGACGGCAAGCCGCTGCCCCTGAAGCGGTTCAAGGGCCAGGCGATGCTGATCGTCAACACCGCCAGCCAGTGCGGCTTCACGCCCCAGTTTGCCGGGCTCGAGGCCCTGCACCAGGCCTATGCCGACAAGGGCCTGGTGGTGCTGGGTTTTCCCTGCAACCAGTTCGGCGGCCAGGATCCGGGAAGCAACGACGAGATCGCATCGTTCTGCCAGCGCAACTACGGCGTGCAGTTCCCGATGCTGGCCCGGATCGACGTCAACGGCGAGCATGCGGCGCCGCTGTGGCAGTGGCTGGGTGCGCAGGCGCCCGGCCTGCTGGGCAGCAAGTCGATCAAGTGGAACTTCACCAAGTTCCTGGTCGGGCGCGACGGCGCGGTGATCAAGCGCTACGCGCCGACCGACACGCCGCAGAGCCTGACACGCGACATCGAAGCGGCACTGGCCGGCTGAGGCTTATTCACGAAGCCGTGGCCGAAAACCGGCCACGGCATTGCCGGCCGGCCGGCCGGCATATCCGGATCCGTAACGTTTTGCTACGCTCGCGGGTATCCATGCCTGACTTCGAATCGTCCACGCTGTTCGATCTGCTGCCCATCGGGGCCTACCGGTCAAGCGCCGACGGCCGTCAGTTGCGTGCCAATGCGGCCCTGGTGCGCCTGAACGGCTACACGTCCGAGGCCGAGCAGCTGGCGGCGGTCAAGGACATCGACCGCGAATGGTATGTGGAGCCGGGCCAGCGCCAGCGTTTTCTCGATCTCATGGCGCGTGACGGCCGGGTGGTGAATTTCGTCTCGCAGATCTATCGCCACAAGACACGCGAGCGGATCTGGATCCGCGAGAACGCACACGTGGTGCGCGACGCCAACGGTGCCGTCCTGTATTTCGAAGGTACGGTGGAGGACATCACCGAATCGCAACAGGCCTTGCAGGACCTGTCCGACAGCGAACGCCGCTTTCGCGTGTTGACCGAGAAGGCGCGGGTCCTGACGCTGGTCTGCGACGCGCAGGGCCGCATCAGTTACGCCAGCGAAGCCACGCGCAGCATGCTGGACCGCACGACCGCGTCGATGGTCGGCAGCCAGCTGTCGGACTGGGTGCATCCGGACGATGCAGCGGCCATCCGTGACACGCTCGCGTCTGCCGCCCGAGACGAGATCCCGGACGTGGAGGCCCTCTTCCGGTTCCGCCATGCCGATG
>JBFIDI010000220.1:0-9168 GCA_041581405.1 Burkholderiaceae bacterium | reverse complement strand
GGCAACCCCGCGCAGCGGGTCGGCGGCGGTCGGCGACAACACCGCGACGTCGATCTCGCCGGCACGCACCGCCAGGTCGGTGGTCTTGGCATCGGTGATCACGTTGATGCCGATCTCCTCGAAGTGGCGCTTGCGGCCGGCATACGCGCCATGGCGCTTGAGCACCACGCCCTTCTGGCGGTCGTACGAGGCCACGACATACGGGCCGGATCCGACGGGCTTGGTGCCGAAGTCGTTGCCCAGTTTCTCGACCGCCTTTTTCGACACGATGCAACCCGAGCCGTCGGCGATGACGACGTCGAAGAGGTTGGCGCGCGCATTCGCCAGCACGATGCGGCCTTCGTACTTGCCCTTGACCTCGACGCCGACCAGGCCCAGCCAGTCCTTCTTGTACGACGACTCCTTGGCACCGCCTTTCGGTGGCAGGCCGATGCGTTCGAACGAGAACTTCACGTCTTCCGCGGTCATCTCGCCGAAACCGTCGGAGAACATCTGGCCCGGCTTGAGCTTGAAGTCGATCGCCGTCGGCGAGACCTGCTTGATTTCCGCCGCCGCGTCGGGTTCGAGTTCGGTGGAGTTGGGTTTCTGCGTCACCAGGCGCTGGAAGATGGCGCGCATGACGTTGCCTTCGGCCGGGCCGCGGCGATAGGCCGGGTCGAGGGAATCGAACTCGCGGTCGATGCGCACCGTGATCGCGGAGCGTGGTCCGCCGCTGGCCTGCGCCAGCAGGTCGAACGGCATGACGACCGTGCCGGCGCCGACGGCACCGACACCTGCTACCACGAAACTGCGCCGGGAAAACCTGTTGGCCATGATACGGGTCCTTGCGGGATGGGGTGCGCCTGGGCACCGGGTTGACGAGTATGCCTGCAACGCAGGCACGCGGCTTCACGCTCGCCACCGGACCTTGATCCGGCCGCGGGATTGACGACATGCAAGGGTCGTACCAGAAGGCCTACCGGATCCGCTCGCCCACCGACCCGGCGGACCAGCCGGTCACAACCGCGCGAATAACTCGGTCCGCGCGCCGGCCATGTCGGCCAGATGATCGTAGTCCCGCTCGTCGACGTTGGCAAATCCCGCCAGCCGCAGGCGCTGCATCAGCGGCGCGATCTCGGGCGTCGAACCCGTGGCCCGCAAGGCATCGCGCAAGCGGCCCAGCGCAAGGTCGGACACGGCAGCGGTCGCCACCAGCGGCGGGATCGGTTCGGCCCGCGTGCTGGCCACGACCCGCACCTGGGCCGCGAAGGCCGGATCGTGCCGGCGCAGCAGGTCCAGGTAATAACTGTCGAGGGTGCCGACGTCGACACGGCCGCTTGCCACGGCCTCGATCACGCCGCGGCCATTGAGCAGGTCGCCGACCACGCCGGCAAACAACCGGTGCCCGCGCGCCTCGCGCAGCGGCGCGAGATGGTGGTACGGTGCCACGCCGCCCGACATCGATTCCGGGATGGTGTAGCCGAGCACGCCGTCGAACGTGTCCTCCAGGCTGCCATGGTCGGCGTCCGCGCGCACGACGAAGTCGGTGAAATAGACCGGCCGGCCGCCATACCGCTGCGGCGCGGGCACGGGCGCGGCGATCAGCCGCGGCCGCGGCCGGCTCAGCGCGAACGGCAGGCCGCACATCATCGCCATGCCCAGGTCGTCGCGCGCCCACAACGCCGACAACGGCGCCGGTGCGTCATGGTCCAGCGCCTGCCAGTCCAGGCCGGCACGTTGCACGACCCAGGCCATCAGCGTCTTCCAGTCCGCCTTGGCCGAGGCGCTGACCGAATACATGCGCGCGTTGAACACGAAACTCACGACGGCGCGCCCCCGGCCTGCAGGCCGCTGAACGTCCCCGCCGCCACCGCCGCGCAGACCTGCTCGATGTCCGGACCCATGGAGCGGTCCTCGTCGAGCATCGGCACCAGCGCGCGGACCCGGTCGTAGGCCTGGCGTGCACCGTGGCCGAGCCGGTCGCGGTCCAGTTCGCGCAGGTCGACGGCCTGCGCCGCGATGATCAGCTCGATCGCGATCAGGTATCGCGCGCGCTCCAGGCCTTCGGCGAGTTTCTCCGCCACGCTCAGCGACATGCAGGCATGGTCCTCGATGGTCTCGGACACCGGCATGTAGTCCAGGCTGCCGGGGTTGGCGCGCTGGCGGATCTCCGACCACAACACCACCAGCGTCTTCTGGATCGTCGCGAAGCCGGAGTGCGCCGGTCCGTGGCGCGTCAGTTGCAGCGGCAGGTCGGTCAGCGCCGGCGTCATGAAACGCTGGCAGCGCGACACGCCCATGCTGGCCATCTGCGCCAGCGCGATCGCGCAGCTGTCCAGCGCCAGCGCCACGGCCGGCAGGTGGAAGTTGCCGGTCGACACCATCAGGTCTTCGTCGGCCAGCACCAGCGGGCTGTCCGCCGCGCTGTTGAGTTCGACCTCGATCTGTGCGCGTGCGGTGTCGGCCACCGCCTGCGCCGCGCCATGCACCTGGGCCACGACACGCAGCGACAACGGGTCCTGCACGCGCCGGGCATGGCCGGGTGTGAGCAACTGACCGCCGGCGAGCAGCTGGCGCAGCCGCGCCGCCACCGCCTCCTGCCCGGCCGCCGGCCGTGCGCCCGCGGTATCGGCGCGCAGCGGCGACGCGTTCGCCCGGTAACCCTCGTAACTCAGCGCGATCGCGGCCAGCCAGGCGTCCATGGTCTGCAGCAAGTCGTGCACGACCAGGCTGCCGCGCGCCGCCGTGGCCGCGTTGGCGCTGAACAGCGCCAGCCCGTCCTTGGCGCCCCGCACCGCCGCCTGCAGGCCGGCGCGCGCCAGCGCATCGGCGCCGCTGAGCGTCTCGCCCCGGTATTCGGCGCGGCCTTCACCGAACAGCGGCAAGGCCAGATGGGCCAGCAAGGGCATGTCGGACACGCCGATCGAGCCCCAGCGCGGCACCACCGGATGCACCCGGCGGTTGAGCAGCTCGATGCAGGCCTGCAGCACCTGCGGCGAGATGCCCGAGCCGGCCTGCACCAGGCCGGCGATGCGGGCAAACTGCATCGCCCGCACCGATGCCGTGTCGTAGGGCTGGCCCACGGCCAGCGAGCGGGCCCGCACCGCACGCCGCTGGTAGGCCTCCAGGTCGGCCGGCGCGAGCCTGGCGCCGGTATTGGCGCCCAGCGCCGAATTCAGTCCGTAGATCGGCGGGCCGTCCGCGGCCAGTCGCAACACCGTCTCGCGCGCCTGCGCGACCCGGTCCATCGCGGCCGGGGCCACCGATACGGTGGTGTCCGTGCCGGCCACCGTCACGACGTCCCCGATCGTGATCGGGCGTGTACCCAGTTCCAGGTTCATGCCATCCTCGTGTGGTGTGCACGCGCCGTGTCAGCGCGCGCGGTCCAGTGAATAGGGAAAGTGGCAACGCACGCGACGCGCATCGCCGAGCTCGACCAGCGCCGGCTCCTCGACCGCGCAACGCGCCTGCGCCACCGGGCAGCGGGTGTGGAAACGGCAGCCGCCGGGCGGATTCACGACGCTGGGAATCTCGCCCTGCAGCACGATGCGGCGCGCGCGGCGCGCCGGATCGATGGCCGGGTTGGTCGACAACAACGCGGCCGCATACGGATGCGCGGGGCGCTCGAACAACGCGGACGTGGGCGCCTCCTCGACGATCTGGCCCAGGTACATCACGGCGGTGCGTTTGGTCACGCGCCGGATCACGTTGAGATTGTGGCTGACCAGCAGGTAGGTCAGCGCGAACTCGCGCTGCAGGTCGAGCATCAGGTTCAGCAGCTCGCCCTGCACCGACACGTCCAGGCCCGCCGTCGGCTCGTCGGCGACGATGACCTCGGGCTGCATCACCAGCGCCCGCGCCACGCCGACGCGCCGCGCCTGCCCGCCCGAGATCTGGTGCGGGAACTTGCCCAGCACGTCCTGCGGCAGGCCCAGGCGGGCCATGATGGCGCGCAGGCGATCGCGCGCCTGCGCCTCGGGCAACTTGTGGATGGCGATCGGCTCGGCCAGCGTGCGGCCGATGGTCATGCGCGGCGACAACGAGGCCACCGCGTCCTGCAGCAGCATCTGCACCCGGCGCCGGAACGCCAGCGGCTGCTCGCGCAGCTGTTGCGCCACCGACTGCGCGCCCAGCGTGACCGAACCGCTGGTGGGCGGGGTCAGGCCGATCAGCACGCGGCACAAGGTGGTCTTGCCGGAGCCCGACTCGCCGACCAGGCCCAGGATGTCGCCCTTGTCGAGCTCGAGCGAGACGTCCTGCAAGGCGCGCACCTTGCCGCCGAACACCACGCTGACCTTGTCGAAACGAACCAGCGGCGCGCTCATCGTCCGCCTCCGGCATCGCGGCGGCCCGGGTGCGGACACGCGCGGTCAAGACGTTTCATCGTATTTCCTCCAACCGAAAACAGGTCGCCCGATGTCCCGGGCCGACGTCGCTGGGCTGGGGCACGCCGGCATGGCATTGCGCCTGGGCATGGGCGCAGCGCGGCGCGAACACGCAGGCGGTCATGGGTTTGACCGGATCCTGCACCTCGCCCGGAATCGACTTGAGCCGCCCCTCGTGGGCATCGTCCTCGAGTTCGCATTCGAGCAAGGCGCGGGTATAGGGATGGCGCGGCCGCGCCAGCACCTCGGCCACCGGTCCGGTCTCGACCACGGTGCCGCCATACATCACGCACAGGTCGTCGCACAGCTGGGCCACCAGGCCCAGGTGGTGCGAGATGAACACGATGGAGCCCGAGAACTTGCGCCGCAGCGCTTCGAGCAGGTCGACGATCTGCGCCTCCACCGTCGCATCGAGCGCCGTCGTGGGTTCATCGGCCACCAGCAGGTCGGGCTCGACCAGCAGCGCCATCGCGATCATCACGCGCTGGCGCATGCCGCCCGAGAGCTGGTGCGGATATGCCGCCAGGCGCAGCTGCGCGTCGGCGATGCCCACGCTCACCAGCGCGTCGCGGGCCCGTTGCAGCGCGTCCTGGCGCGAGATCTCCGGATAACGCCGGCGCAACACGTCGACCAGGTGGGTGGCCACGGTGAACAGCGGGTTGAGCGCCGTCATCGGATCCTGGAAGATCATCGCGACGCGGCGACCGCGCCAGCCGGCCATCTCGGCGTCGCTCAGCTGCAGCAGCTCGGTGCCGTCGAAGGCCACGCTGCCGCCGACACGGCTGATGTTGGCCGGCAGCAGGCGCAGCAGGCAGCTGGCCAGGCTGGACTTGCCCGAGCCGGATTCGCCGACCACGCCCAGGATGCGGCCGCGACCGATGTCCAGGTCGACGCCGCGCAGGATGTGCGCGGTGCCGCGCGCCGTCGAGGCCTCGAGCTGCAGGTTGCGGATCGCCACCAGCGGGGCAACCGGCGCCGCGGCCTTGGAGTTCACGTGTGTATCCATCAATGCTCCCGTCCGATGCGGGGGTCGACCGCATCGCGCAATGCTTCACCGAAGAGGGTGAATCCCAGCGTCGCCACGGCCAGCGCGACGCTGGACACCACGACCGGGATCCAGCTCTCGGACAGGTACTGGTAGCCGTCCTGGATCAGCGTGCCCCAGCTCGCCAGCGGCGGGCGCACGCCCAGGCCCAGGAACGACAGGCCAGCCTCGATGGTAATGACGACCGGAATGTCCATCGAGGCCAGGATCACCAGCGGCCCCAGGATGTTGGGCAAGACGTGGCTGAACACGATGCGCAGCGGCGACGCGCCCAGGATGCGTTCGGCCTCCAGGAACGGCGCGCTGCGCAGCGTCAGCACCTGCGAACGCGCGACCCGGCCGAAATGCGGCGTCAGGGTGACGGCGACGATCAGGATCACGATCTGCGTCGACGGCCCGAAAACGGCGACCACGGCCAGCGCCAGCACCAGGCTGGGGAACGACGAGATCACGTCGAACAGGATCAGCACCAGCCGCTCGGTGCGCGCCGGCAGGTAGGCGGCCAGGATGCCCAGCGCCGTGCCCAGGGTCAGCGAGGCCGCGATCGACGCGACGGCAACCTGCATCGCCACCGAGGCGCCGTGCACCATGCGCGAGAACAGGTCGCGGCCCAGGTGGTCGGTCCCCAGCCAGTGCTCCCACGACGGACCAGCGAAGCGGTTCATCACGTCGAGCGCATCCGGGTTGTGCGTGGCCACGAACGACGCCAGCACGGCACACGCCAGCACCAGCACGACGATGACCAGGCCCATGGCGCCGGGCAGGGTCCGGCAGACCTTGCGCAGCACGTCCCAGGTGGATTGCAGCTTGTTCATCGCCCGCCTCCGTCGCGCTGGTTCGCATGGCGGATGCGCGGATCGATCGCCGAATACGACAGGTCGACCGCCAGGTTGACCAGCACGAAGACGACCACGACGACCAGCACCGCGCCTTGCACCACCGGGTAGTTGCGGTCGGAGATGGCGCCGTAGATCAGCCGGCCCAGCCCCGGCCGGGCAAACACGATCTCGATCAGCACGGCACCGCCGAGCAGGCGGCCGATACCCATGCCCAGGATGGTGATGGTCGGGATGCAGGCGTTCTTGAGCGCGTATTTGTACGTGATCATGCGTTCGGACAGGCCGTAGGCGCGCGAGGTGCGGATATACGGCTCGCCCATGACCTCGAGCATCGAGGTGCGCACCAGCCGCGCGATGAAGCCGACCCAGCCCAGCGCCAGCGCGATGGCGGGCAGCACCATGCGCTGCACCTCGTCCCAGAAGTCGCCGCTGCGGCTGGCGCCGAGCACCGGCAACCAGTCGAGCCAGATCGCGAACACCAGCAGCAGGAAGATCGCGATCACGAAGCCGGGCACGGCGATGAAGGCCACCGACATGAAGGCCAGCAGGTTGTCCAGCCACGAACCCCGGTGGGTCGCGGCGAAGATGCCCAGCGGAATGCCGGTCAGCACCGCGATGCCGATGGCCACCGCGGTGAGGATCAGCGTGTACGGCAACACCTCGGCGATCATGCTGGCCACGGAACGCCCGGAGATGATGTCCGAGCCGAGGTCTCCCTGCAGCACCTGCACGAAGAACCGGCCGATGCGCACGTGCACCGGCTGGTCCAGCCCCATCTCCTCGATGAAGCGTTGCGATGCCTCGGGCGTGGCCTGGGGCCCGAGCAACACGGCGGCCGGGTCCCCCGGCACGATCGACGACAAGGTGATGAGCAAGGTCATCGCCCCGAGCACGATCAGCACCGTGGTGACAAGGCGGCTCGCCAGATAACGCCAGGTATCCTGCATGGAAGCTCCGCTCGCCGTTGCCGGCTCAGACCGCGCTGAAGCCCGGGTATTGCCAGTTGAGCCAGCCCGGTACGCTGGCCGGCTTGAGCCAGCTGCGATGCACCACGGCATTGGCCTCGTTGGTCAGCCACACGTAGGCGCTGGTCTTGTCCATCGCCTTCTGCGCGTCGACCACCATCTGCCGGCGCTTGGCCGGGTCGGTCTCGCTGGCCGAAGCCTTGAACAAGGCGTCGAACTCCGGGCTGTTCCAGCGCGACCAGTTCCAGTTGCCGATCTGGCTGGACACGAACCACTGCATGATGAAGTTCGGATCGTGCTTGCCGCTGAAACGCGCCATGTACAGGTCCAGGTTCTTGCCGGTGTCGCCCTTGCCCGCGCTCCAGTAGGTGCCGCCGGGCTGGGCGTCGACCTCGATCACCACGCCGATCTCGGCCAGCAGCGCCTGCGCCACCAGGGCCATGTTCTGGTACTCGGGCTGGTTCAGGATGGTCAGGCGCAGCTTGACATTGGATGCGCCCGCGGCGGCCAGCAAGGCCTTGGCCTCGGCGACGTTGCGCTTGTACACCGGCGCCTCGCGCCAGTGACCGGCCACCAGCGGCGGCAGCAGCGTGTTCAGCCGCGGCACCTTGCCGTTGTAGCCGGCCATCAGCATCTGGTCCACGTCCAGCCCCAGCCGGATCGCCTGGCGCACGCGCAGGTCGGCCAGCGGGCCCTTCTCCATGTTCATGCCCATCCAGACGTAGGCCAGCGAGGGCTGGTCGCTGACCGTCAGGCCGGCGACGCCGCGCAGCGGGTCGGCCGCGGCCGGCGCCAGCATCGCGAAATCGATCTCGCCGGCACGCAGTGCCAGCTCGGCCGTCTTGGTGTCGGTGATCACGCGCAGGTTGATCTCGTCGAAGCCGCCCTTGCGCACGCCCTTGTAGGCCGCATTGCGCTGCAGCTGAATGCCTTTCTGGCGGTCGTAGGAGGCGATCTTGTAGGGCCCGGAGCCCACCGGCTTGGTCACATGGTCGGCACCGCGCTGCGTCACCGCCTTCTTCGACACGATGCAGCCCGAGAAGTCGCCGATCGCCACGTCGATGACGTTGGCGCGGGGCTCGGACAACACGATGCGGCCCTCGTATTTGCTCTTGACCTCGACCGACACCAGGTGGATCCAGTCGTTCTTGTAGCTCGATGCCTTGCTGCCGTCCTTCGGGTCCTGGGCGATACGCTCGAACGAGAACTTGACGTCCTCGGCCGTCATCTCGCCGAAGCCGCCGGTGAACATCTGGCCGGGCTTGAGCTTGAAGTCGTACGTGGTCGGCGAGCTTTGCTTGAATTCCTGCGCCGCGTCGAGCTCGAACTCGGTCGAGTTGGGCTTGCGCACCATCAGGAACTGGAACACCGCGCCGGCCACGTCGCCGTCGTACGGCGACGCGCGGTGGAACGGGTCGATGCCGGTGAATTCCCGCGGCACGCGCACCGTGACCGAGGGATGGGTCTTGCCGCCCGCTTGCGCGCGCGCCGCGAAGGGCAGTCCGAACAGGGCCAGGCCGGCTGCGCCGGAGGCGATCAGGTCACGCCGAGAAATATGCTTGTGCATGGCAACGCTCCAGGAAGAAAAAAGACAGGAAGGAAAAAAACAACCAAGGTGGACGTGTCCGTGGCGGCCGCGGCACACCACGCACACGTCCGGCGGATCAATGGAATCGCAGCTTCTGGCCGATGCCCAGGCGAGCGGCCTTCTCCAGCATCGCGTGGCCCAGCGCGATATCGCTCAGCGACAGGCCGCGGTGCCAGAACAGGATGGTCTCGTCGTCGCGTTCGCGTCCGGGCTTGAGCCCGGCGACGATCTGCCCCAGTTCCGCGTGCAAGGTCTGTGCCGACAACTTGCCGGCCTCGACGTGGGCGCGCAAGGAGCCGAACGGGCCGCCCTTGCACTGGCCCCAGTCGTCGACGACCATCTTGGACATGATGTCGGTCAGGCTGAG
>JBFIDI010000219.1:0-9172 GCA_041581405.1 Burkholderiaceae bacterium | reverse complement strand
GCGCAGCGGCGAACGCACGATCACCGTGACCAACCCCTATACGGGCGCGGCCATCGGCACCGTGCCCAAGGCCACGCTGGAGGAGGTGCGCGCCGTCTTCGCCCAGGCCCATGCGTACCGGCCGACCCTGACCCGGTTCGAACGCGCCGCGATCCTGAACAAGGCGGCCGCCATTGCGACCCGGCGCCTGGACGAGGTGGCCGCGCTGATCTCGGCCGAAGCGGGCCTGTGCTGGAAGGACGCGGTCTACGAGGCCGGCCGCGTCAGCGACGTGTTCCTGTTCGGCGCCAACGAGGTGCTCAAGGACGACGGCCAGATCTTCAGCTGCGACCTGACGCACCACGGCAAGAAGCGCCGCGTGTTCACGCAGCGCTCGCCGCTGCTGGGCGTGATCTGCGCGATCACGCCGTTCAACCATCCGATGAACCAGGTCGCGCACAAGGTCATCCCGAGCATCGTGACGAACAACCGCATGGTGCTCAAGCCGTCCGAGAAGGTGCCGTTCTCGGCCATCCTGCTGGCCGACATGTTGTACGAGGCCGGCCTTCCGCCCGAGATGTTCAGCGTCGTCACCGGCGACCCGCGCGAGATCGCCGACGAACTGATCACGAACGAACACGTGGACCTGATCACCTTCACCGGCGGCGTGGCGATCGGCAAGTACATCGCATCCAAGGCCGGCTACCGGCGCATGGTGCTCGAACTCGGCGGCAACGACCCGCTGATCGTGATGGAAGACGCCGACATCGACGAGGCCTCGTCGCTGGCGGTCGCCGGCTCGTACAAGAACTCCGGCCAGCGCTGCACCGCGGTCAAGCGCATGCTGGTGCACGAGGCGGTGGCCGACGCCTTCGTCGAGCAGGTCGTGGCCAAAACCCGGGCCTGGCGCTACGGCGACCCGAGCGACAAGTCCATGGACATGGGCACCGTCATCGACGAGCCGGCCGCGAAGTTGTTCGAATCGCGCGTCATCGACGCCGTGGCGCAGGGCGCGAAGCTGCTGGTCGGCAACGAACGCCGCGGTGCCTTGTATGCGCCCACCGTGGTCGACCGGGTGCGGCCCGAGATGCTGCTGGTCAAGGAGGAGACCTTCGGCCCGGTGTCGCCCATCATCCGCTTCAAGGACATCGACGACGCGATCCGCATCTCCAACGGCACCGCCTACGGCCTGTCCAGTGGTGTCTGCACGAACCGGCTCGACTACATCACCCGCTTCGTCAGCGAGCTCGAGGTCGGCTCGGTCAACGTGCGCGAGGTGCCCGGCTACCGGCTCGAGCTGACACCCTTCGGCGGCATCAAGGACTCCGGCCTGGGCTACAAGGAAGGCGTGCAGGAGGCGATCAAGAGCTTCACCAACATCAAGACCTACTCCTTGCCCTGGGCCTGATGCCGTGGGCCACCTTGCCAACCCCGGACACGGAGACCGCCCGCCGTGGAACTGACCTGGCCGGTGGTGCTGGCGGTGCTGTTCGGCGCCTTCCTGCACGCGAGCTGGAACGCACTGGTCAAGTCCAGCACCGACAAGGCGCTGGACACCGCGCTGATCAACCTGCTGGCCTCGTTCCTGGCGATTCCGCTGGTCTGGTGGTTTGGCTGGCCACCGCCCGAGGCCTGGCCCTTCATCGCGGCATCCATCGTCATCCACATCGGTTATTACGTCGCGTTGTCGGGCGCCTACCGGCATGGCGACCTGGGCCTGACCTACCCGCTGATGCGGGGTTCGGCGCCGTTGCTGGTCGCGTTGTCGGCGTCGATCACGCTGGGCGAGACCTTGTCGCCGCTGGCCTGGATCGGCGTGGTCGGCGTATGCCTGGGCGTATTGACGCTGGGCCTGACGAAACACGCCTTCGACAAACCCCGCGCGCTGCAGTTCGCACTGGTCAATGCCGTCATCATCGCCAGCTACACCGTCGTCGATGCGCTGGGCGTTCGCGCGACCGGCAGTGCCATGCCGTATGTCGCCACGCTGTTCCTGATCGACGGCTGGCCGTTCGCGCTGATCGTGTTCGCGCGCCGCCAATGGGCGGTCGGGGCCTATATCCGCCAGCGCTGGCCGATCGGCCTGGGCGGCGCCGCGGCGTCGATCGGCTCGTATGCGGTCGCCTTGTGGGCGATGACCCAGGCGCCGGTGGCCACCGTGGCCGCGTTGCGCGAAACCTCGGTGTTGTTCGCCGTATTGCTCGGCGTCTGGTTCCTGAAGGAAGTGTTCACGCTGCGCCGCGCCGTGGGCACCTGCGTGATCGTCTCCGGCGTGATGGCGCTGCGGCTGGGCTGACGCGCAGCGCCGCCCGCCATTGTTGAAAAGGATTGCATCATGGATCTGCCAGCACAGGCTGAAATCGTCATCGTCGGCGGCGGCATCGCCGGCTGCTCCACCGCCTACCACCTCGCGAAGATGGGCCGGACCGACGTCGTGCTGCTCGAACAGGGCAAGCTGACCAGCGGCACCACCTGGCACGCGGCCGGCCTGGTGGGCCAGATGCGGCCCAACCGCAACATGACGGCGATGAGCAAATACGGCATCGAGCTCTACAGCACGCTCGAGGCCGAGACCGGTCTTGCCACCGGCTGGAAAGCCTGCGGCAGCGTCAACGTGGCAAAGACACCCGAACGCATGCAGGTGCTGAAAAAGCAGGTCGCGATGGCCAATAGCTTCGGCGTCGAGTGCCACCTGATCGACCGCAAGGAGATCGCCGAACGCGTGCCCATCATGCGCACCGACGACCTGCAGGGCGGCATCTGGCTGCCCGGCGACGGCAAGGCGAACCCGGCCGACCTGTGCATGTCGCTGGCCAAGGGTGCGCGCAACCGCGGCGTGAAGATCCACGAGGGCATCGAGGTCACCGGCGTGCTGATCGAGAACGGCCGAGCGGTCGGCGTGCGCACGACGCAGGGCGAGATCCGCTGCGAAGTCGTCGTGAACTGCGCCGGCCAGTGGGCACGCCAGTTCGGCCGCCTGGCCGGCGTCAACGTGCCGCTGTATTCGGCCGAGCACTTCTATGTCGTGACCGGCAAGATCGACGGCGTCACACCCATGATGCCGGTGGTGCGCGACCCGGACGGTTTCATCTACTACAAGGAAGAAGTCGGCGGCATCGTCATGGGCGGCTTCGAGCCGGTCGCCAAGCCGTGGAAGGTGGACCCGATTCCATCGACCTTCCAGTTCGAATTGCTGGGCGAGGACTGGGACCAGTTCGAGCCCTTGATGACCAACGCCATCCATCGCACGCCCTGCCTGGAGACGGCCGAGATCAAGATGCTGCTCAACGGCCCGGAGAGTTTCACGCCGGACGGCAACTTCATCCTCGGCGAGGCGCCGGAGCTGCGCAACTATTTCGTCTGTGCCGGCTTCAACTCGGCCGGCATCGCGAACTCGGGCGGCGCCGGCCGGCTGATCGCGGAATGGATCATCCAGGGAGAACCGGGCACCGACCTGTGGGACGTCGACGTGCGGCGTTTCGCCGCCTTCACCGGCAACCGCAAGGCCTTGTTCGAACGCACCGCCGAGACGCTGGGCCTGCATTACGCGATGCGCTGGCCGCGCCAGGAACTGGAGACCGCTCGGCCGCTGCGCACCTCGCCGCTGTACGACGCATTGGCCGCCAAGGGCGCGGAGTTCGGCAGCAAGAATGGCTGGGAGCGAGCCAACTACTTCCGGCCCAATGGTGTGGCCGCGCCGGCACACGCCCTGGGCAAGCCCCATTGGCTGGCGTGGGTGATCGCCGAACAACGCGCCACGCGCGAGGCCGTCGCGATCTACGACCAGAGTTCGTTTTCCAAGCTGCAGTTGCAGGGCCACGGGGCCCTGGCCGTGTTGCAACGCCTGTGCGCCAACGACATCGACGTCCCGGTCGACAAGATGGTCTACACCGCGATGCTCAACGAACGCGGCGGCTTCGAGAGCGACCTGACCATCATCCGGCAGAAACCCGACCGTTTCGGCGACCGCTTCCTGATCGTCACCGGATCGGCCCAGACGACCCGCGACTTCGACTGGATCTCGCGCCACATCGCGCCGACGGAACACGCCATCCTGACCGACCTGTCGGCGCTGTATTGCACCGTGTCGATCATGGGTCCGAACGCGGATGCGCTGCTGTCTCGGGTCAGCGGCGACACCATCGGCAGCGACCCGCTGACGTTCTCGTGGACCCGGCTGATCGACCTGGGTTTCGCGCGGGTGCGCGCGGCGCGCATGAGTTATGTCGGCGGTCCCGGCTACGAGTTGTACGTGCCGGTGGAGATGACGCGCCATGTCTACCAGACCCTGACCGACGCCGGCCAGGACCTGGGCCTGGCCGACGCCGGCTATTACGCGCTGGACGCGCTGCGCATCGAGATGAACCGCCGCGCCTGGGGCGCCGAGATCGGCCCGGACGAGACACCGCTGGAAGCGGGCATGATGTTCGCCGTGCAGCTGGACAAGGCCACGCCGTTCATCGGCCAGCAGGCCTTGCGCCAGAAGCTGGGCCAGCCGCTGCGCAAGCGCCTGGTGCGCATCGTGCTGGACGACCCCGATGCCTACGCCTGGGGCGGAGAGACCATCGTGCTCGACGGCGCGCCGGTCGGCGAGCTGACGTCGGCGGGCTGGAGCCCGAAGGCCGGCGCCTGTGTCGCCATGGGTTACATGCGGGGTGCTGCCGCGCAGCGGGAGCATCGGGACACGGCGGCGCAGCTGGAGATCTGGGGCGATCGCAGGCCGGCGCGGCTGAGCACCCTGTGACGGCGGACCCGGCCTACAGCCCGTATTGCAGGATCAGTCCGTACGACAGTCCCGCCCACATGATCAGGAACAGCGGCGTGCCGACCCGCACGAAGTCGCCGAACCGGTAACCGCCGGCATTCATCACCAGCAGGTTGGTCTGGTAACCCATGGGCGTGAGATAACACAGGTTGCAGCCGAACAATACGGCCAGCACGAACGGTTCCGGGTTCACGCCCAGCGAGCGCGCCAGCTCGACGCCTAGCGGCGTGCCGATGGCGGCCGCCGCGTTGTTGGACACGAAGTTCGTCAACAGCCCCATCAGGCCCATCAGCAGCACCAGCAGCCAGTTCGGCCCCATCGTGTCGGTCAGGCCGGCCAGCTGCTGCGCACCCCAGGCCGTGGCGCCGGTGACGCTCAGGGCATCGCCCAGCGCCAGGCTGGAGGCCACGAGCAGGATGACCTTGACCGACAAGGACTGCGCGACGTCGTCCCAGGACACGCACCGCGCCAGCAGCAACACGATCACGCCGGCGAGCGCGGCCAGCGCGATCGGCAGGGTCTTGGTCGCCGCCAGCACGACCACGGCGGCCATGACGGCCAGTGCGATCCAGGCTTTCTCCTGGCGCGGCAAGGTGTAACGGGCATCGAGCAGCAGGCCGTAACCGTCGCGCTGCACGCGCGCGATGTCCTCGTTCTTGCCCTGCAGCAACAGGATGTCGCCGCCCCGGACCATGCGGTCGGCCAGGCTCTGGCGTTCCCAACCTTCGGGCTTGGTGCGGGGTCGCAGGCCCACGACGATCACGCCGTAACGCTCGGCCAGCCGCTCCTGGCGCACGGTGCGGCGCACCAGCGGCGATTCGTTGACAACCACCAGCTGTGCCACCATGGCCGAAGGTACGGCCTCGGCGTGCTCGGCCGCATCGTCGTCCGGCTCCTCGTCGGCCTGCGGGTCGGACGCGTCGCTGGCCTTGTCTTTCGCCGCATCCCCGGCCTCCTCGCGCAGGCTGTGCAGGGGCGCGTCCAGCGTTGTCTCCAGATCCTTCAGGTCGCGTGCCGTGCCCTGGACCACCAGGATGTCACCGGCACGCAGGGTGACCGACGGCAGCTTGACGATGGACAGCTTGTTGCGGCGCAACTCGACCAGTTGCAGTCGATTGCCGCTGGCGCCGAACGCCTCGCGCAGGGTCTGGCCTTCGAAGGAGCTGCCTTCGGTGATGCTCAGTTCGGCGTCGAACACCTGCTCCGACAGATGTTCGGCGCGCGGCTGCACATGGGCCAGCAGGCGGGGCGCGACCAGCCACAGGTAGGCCATCGCCGGCACCGCGGCGACCGCGACGATGCCGGTGAAGCTGAACATGCCCAGGCCGGTCACGCCCAGGCCGGCGGCCAGCGCAACGACGATCAGGTTGGTGGACGTTCCGATGGACGTGGCCATGCCCCCCATCAACACGGCGTAGTTCATCGGCAGCAGCATGGTGCCCGCGGCCACGCGGGCCCGCGCCGCCGCGGCGAGGATCAACGGGATCAGCAACACCACCACCGGCGTGTCGTTGATCAGGCCGCTGACGCCGGCCGCACCCAGCAACACGGCCAGCAGGGCGAGCCGCGGGCGCTGCGTGACCCAGGTCGACAGGCGGCGCGCCACCGGCTCGAGCGCACCGGTCACGACCAGCGCCTGGCCCAGCACCATCAGCGCGCAGATGGCCACCAGGGCGGGATGGCCCAGGCCGAGGAAAAAGCGCGTCGGATCGACCGGCCCCTGGGCATCGGACAGCGGCGCGAGCACGAAGCCCAGCGGGATGGCCGCCAACACGGCCAGGCTCACGGTCGCGATCGGCCAGCGGTCCCAGATGAACACGGCGAAGACGGCGATCGCAAACACGATCATCGCCAGACCATGGGCCCCCAGCGGCGCCTGCTGCATGACGGCGGTGGCGGTGGGGTTCATCGCATCGGAACCGCGCGGCGGGTTGGCAGGATCGGGGGTGTCGCCATGGGTCGAAGCCGGGTGTGGACGGGTCCCCATCATGCCATCCGCAGGCAGGCGCGCCGGCAGGAATGCAAGCAGCGGCGGGGTAGGACCACGCCGCATCGGGCGCCCATCGGCACGAGGCGCCGGTCGGCGCGGCCGCGCTCAGCGCTGGCGCCAGGCCTGCGTGCGGCGGTTGAGCCGGCGCGTGATCAGCAGGTGCACGATCTTGACGCTGGCCGATGTCGCGACGATGGCCACCACCATCGCCGCGGCGGCGGCGGTGAAGCCGGATTCGTCCATGTTGATGATGGTCACGGCGGCGAGCTTGGTCTCGGTCGAATACAGGAAGATGACCGCCGAGACGGTCGTCATCGCATTGACGAAGAGATAGATGCTGATATCGAGCACCGCCGGCAGGCAGACCGGCACCGACACCCGCGTCATGGTGCGCAGCAGCGACACCTTGAGCGACGCCGACACCGCCTCGAACTCATGGTCCATCTGCTTGAGCGCAGTGCTGGCCGTCAGGTGGCTCACGGTGTAGAAGTGGGTGATGGAGTTGACCACGAGGATGGCCATCGTCGCGTAGATGAAGCCGAACGGATTGCCCCGCGCGTTGAAGAAGAAGATGTAGGCCAGGCCCAGCACCAGGCCGGGCACGGCCATCGGCAACATGGCCATGAACTGCGCCAGCGCCCGTCCCGCCGCGAAGCCACGTGTCTTCTCGAGCAGGTAGGCACCGACAAAGATGATGACGGTGCCGATGGCCGCGGTCCAGGCCGCCATCTCGACCGAGTTGAAATAGGCGGACCAGCCGTTGGTGTCGAAGTCGCCGAAGTGGTAGTTCTTCAGCGTGAGCGCCAGGTTGTAGGGCCAGCGCGTGACGAAGGAGGCCCAGACCGCCATCGCCAGCAACACGAAGATCAGGCTGCCGACCACGGCGCAGAAGACGAACAGGCCGTTGTCGCGCCCGGAGTCGGGCTTGGGGATCAGCGGCACCGCCCGCGCGGACAGCAGCGCCACCTGCCGGCCCTGGATGATGCGGTCGGCAAAGAAGGCGACGACGGCCGGGATCAGCAACACGAAGCCGACCACCGCGCCCATCTCGAAGTTCTGCTGCCCGATCACCTGCTTGAAGATGTCGGTGGCCAGCACGTTGAAGCGCCCCCCGATCACCTTGGCGATGCCGAAATCGGTCATCACCAGCGTGAACACGACGAAACCCGCGCTGATGACGCCGTATTTGGCGCCCGGCAGCGTGACCGTGAAGAACATCCGCATCTTCGACGCGCCCAGCGCGTCGGCGGCTTCGTACAGGCGCGAGTCGGCCATCGACAGCGCCGCCAGCAGGATCATCAGCGCGTGCGGAAAACAATAGAACACCTGCGAGATGACGATGCCGACCGGGCCGTAGATCTCGACGCCGAACATCCATTCCTTGAGGAATCCCTGGTTGCCGAACAGGTAGATCAGCGAGATCGCCGGCAGCAGCGACGGTGCCAGGATGGGAATCAGCGCCAGCGCCTGGAACAGGCCCTTCCAGCGCATGCAGCTGCGCTGCAGCGCATAGGCATACGTGAAGGCCAGCGGCAACACGATGGCGGTCGAAACGACGGCGATGAACAGGCTGTTCCAGACCGAGGCAAACAGTGCCGGCGTCGAGAAATATTCGACATAGTTCGCCAGGCCGACGAAGTTGCCGTCGCGATCCTGGAAGCTCTTGGACAACAACCACCACAGCGGCAGGATCAGCGTGAGCCCGAGCCAGCCGATCATCAGGCAGATGCCGCCGCGCATCAGCCAGTCGTCGCGGTCCAGCCTGCGCCGTGTCGGCGGCAGCTCGACCGCCGCGTCGCCCGTCGTCGCCACCGTGTTCACGGCAGCCTGGGCGCACCCGGGAACACCCGGATACGTTCGCTCGGCACACCGACCAGCATCTGCATGCCTTCGGTGATGGACAGGTCGCGCACGGTGTTGATGGAGAAGTCGGCCAGCAGCGCCGGCTTGTCGTCGCCGTTCAGGCTCAGGCCGACGCGACAGAAGGAGCCGAGGAACTCCATCTCGGCTACGCGCACGGCGAAAGTGTTGTCGGCGCTGGCGTCGACATTGCGCACCACCACGTCCTCCGGGCGGATGGCCAGCGTGACGTCGCTGCCCGGTCCGGGCTTGATGTCGATGTCGCAGCTCAGGTCCATCGCGCCGTGGCGAACCAGGCCCGGCTTGACGACGATGCCGGGCAGCAGGTTGGTCTTGCCGACGAAATCGGCGACGAAGGCACTGGTCGGCTCGCGGTAGACCTCCAGCGGGGTGCCGACCTGTTCGATCACGCCCTGGTTCATGACGACGATCCGGTCGGCCATGGTCAAGGCTTCTTCCTGGTCGTGCGTGACCATGATGGTGGTCACGCCCAGGCGTTTGTGCAGATGGCGGATCTCCAGCCGCAGGTAGGCACGCACGCGTGCGTCCAGCGCGCTGAGCGGCTCGTCGAGCAGCAG
>JBFIDI010000218.1:0-9231 GCA_041581405.1 Burkholderiaceae bacterium | reverse complement strand
GCGATGTCGAAGGTCGCCAGTGTCGAGATCGGCGCGAAGTCGCGCTGGGTATCGAACGGCAGCGACTTGAACAGCCCGGCGCTGACCGCCGTGCCGTTGGAGATCAGCAGCAGCGTATGGCCATCGGGGTCGGCCTTGGCCACGATGTCGCCGGCCGCAACCCCGCCGGCGCCCGGCTTGTTGTCGATGACCACGGCCTGGCCCAGCGACTGGCTGAGTTTCTCCGCCACGGTGCGGGCCGTGATGTCGGCCACGCCGCCGGCGCCGAACGGCACGACGATACGCACCGTCTTGCTCGGGAAGTTCTGGGCCTGGCTGGCCAGGGCCAGCACGGCAAGCCCTGCCGCAATGGCGCATCGTGTGAAAAATCGCATGCCTGTCTCCTGATCGCCGGTCGGTCGATCGGACCGCGCCTGCGTGTTGCCGGTGAATGCCCGTGGCCGTTCCCGGCCCCGGACGCTGGCCGGCGCGCGTCCGACGGGAACCGCGGAGCCGGCAAACCGCTGATTGTCATCGGTTTGCCGAGCGCAATGGAGATGGCTGGATCACTAACAGCTATAACGGCGCGGCATATCCCACGCAAGGCCATGCCGGCAGGCAAAGCGGACGCGACGCGACGCCGCGGCGCCGCGTACCCGGCCCGGCGCCGTGTCAGGCGCGCAGATGCTGGTTGAAGAACGCCAGCGTCCGCTCCCAGGCCAGCTTGGCGGCGGCGGCGTCGAAACGCGGCGTCGTGTCGTTGTTGAATCCGTGCTGGGTACCGGCGTAGGTATGGGCGGTGTAGCGGGCACCGGCGGCCTTGAGCGCGGCCTCGTAGGGGGGCCAGCCCGCGTTGATGCGCTCGTCGATGCCGGCGAAATGGATCAGCAGCGGCGCCTTCACCTTGGCCGCCTCGCTGGCGGCAGGATGGTTGCCGTAAAACGGCACGCCGGCGGCCAGGTTCGGCAGCCGCGTCGACAGGAAATGCACCATGCCGCCGCCATAACAGAAGCCGACCGCGCCGATGGTGCCGTTGCATTCCGGGCGCGACTGCAGCACCTGGGCCGCGGTGACGAAATCCTCGCGGGTCTTGCCCTGGTCGAGCTTGGCGAACAATTCGCGCGCCTTGTCCTCGTCGCCCGGATAACCGCCCAGCGGCGTCAGGGCGTCGGGGGCGAAGGCGACGAAATTGTCCAGCGCCAACCGGCGGGCGATGTCCTCGATGTGGGGGTTGAGGCCACGGTTCTCGTGCACCACGAGAATGCCGGGCAACTTGCCGCTGGCGCTGGCCGGCACCGCCAGATAACCCTTCATGGTCCCGGACCCGGCCGGCGACGGGTATTCCAGCATCTGGGTCTTGAGCCGCGGGTCGTCCTTGGGAACGACCTGGGCCGCGGCGAAGTCCGGGCTCAGCGACGCCAGCAACATGCTGGCCGTGAGGCCTCCGACGGCGAACTTCTGAGCCCGCTCGAGGAATCCGCGGCGGTCGATACCACCGTGCACATAGGCGTCGAACAGTATCAGCAGTTCCTGGTCGAAATCGGCGGCCGTCTTGCGTTGCATGGGAAACCTCCTGGGCGGGTGGATGAATGGTCAACGAATGACTCCACCACCGGCCAATGGTTCAATGCCGCACCGCCATCCCGATCAGGGATTACCCTGCACCGCCACGCCGTCGGCAAGCACGGCAGCCGAACCGCGGGACAGAACCCGACGTTGTCGACGCCTTCGTGTTCGATCCGCCGGCGCGCTGCGTGCACGGTCCTGGTCGTGGTCGGCGCCGTCGCAGGCGTCGGACGGATTCCAGCAGCGGCCCCCCGGGGGCGCTACGACAGCGCACACGTTTCGCGAAACGACATGCGCCACCGCCCCCAAATACCGGCCAATTGCGGCATCCGGGCCGCCCCCTCTGGCATTGAAGCTCCGCTATCCATAGCACGCCGGTGCACCAGTGCCGGGAGGACTCTTGTTGCGACGGCCCAGGGACCCTAAACTGCACCCCAGAGCACAACTACAAGCCCGAGGCGAGGAGACACCGATGGTTGCCAGAGAACCTGCAGCGGTCAGTCAATTGCTGAGTCTGCTGGAGTCGCGTTACGCCATCCGGGTGTTGTGGGCGCTCAAGGACGGCCATCCGCAGACCTTTCGGCTGCTGCAGGACAGCGTGGGCGGCATCACGCCCAACACCCTCAACACCCGCATCAAGGAAATGCGCCAGGCCGGATTGATGGCGCACGGCAAGGATGGTTATATAGTCACGCCGTCCGGCGCCGATCTGCTCAGGCGCCTGGCCGACGTGCCGGCATTCGCCAGCCGGTGGGCCGCCAGCCAGGCCAGAAAGAAACCATCCGACCATGCAACAGATCCTGTCCCGCGCCGCGTCCCTCCTGCCACAGGATCATGAACAGGCCGTACTGATCGGGCGGGTCTGGAGCGAAGGCCTCGGCCCCTGCCTGGTGCGGGTCACGGCCGATGACGTGACCGACCTCTCCCCGCTGGCGCCGACCTGCTCTGCGCTGCTCGAGTTGCCGGACGCCGCGGCCCGGGTGCAGGCCGCGAACGGGCCGCGGATCGGCTCGACCTCCGACATCCTGCTCAATTCCCACGCGGACCGGCGCGACCCCGCCCTGCCCTGGTTCCTGGCGCCGTGCGACCTGCAGGCGATCAAGGCCGCCGGCGTGACCTTCGTGGCCTCGATGCTCGAGCGCGTGATCGAGGAGCAGGCCCGCGGCGACGCCAGCCGCGCCGAATCGGTGCGCCGCTCGGTAGTGGCCGTGATCGGCGACAACCTGCGCAGCATCCGGCCGGGGTCGCCCCAGGCGGCACAGCTGCGCGAGGTGCTGATCGCGCAGGGCGTCTGGTCGCAGTACCTCGAGGTCGGCATCGGCGAAGACGCCGAGATCTTCACCAAGTCCCAGCCCATGAGCGCCGTCGGCGTCGGAGCCGAGATCGGCCTGCATCCCAAGAGTGCCTGGAACAACCCGGAACCCGAAATCGTGCTGGCCGTCAACAGCCGCGGCGAAACCGTCGGCTGCACGCTGGGCAACGACGTCAACCTGCGCGACTTCGAGGGCCGCAGTGCCTTGTTGCTGGGCAAGGCCAAGGACAACAACGCGTCGGCCGCGATCGGCCCCTTCATCCGGCTGTTCGACAGCCGCTTCGGCATCGACGACGTGCGCCGCTGCGAACTGTCGATGCGGGTCACCGGAGCCAACGGCTTCGACATGCACGGCGCCAGCAGCCTGGCCATGATCAGCCGCGACCCGCTGGACCTGGTCGAGCAGGCCACGGGCAGCGCGGACTGCCGCACCCACCAATACCCGGACGGCTTCATGCTCTACCTGGGCACGATGTTCGCGCCGACGCAGGACCGTCACGGTCCCGGCCAGGGCTTCACCCATGAAATCGGCGACGAGGTCGCGGTGTCGACGCCGGCGCTGGGCACGCTGGTGAACCGCGTCAACCATTCGAACCGGGTCGCACCCTGGAGCTACGGCGTCACGGCACTGATGCACGATCTGGGCCGGCGCGGACTGCTGGCATAATTTCAGGCTTTCCCCGGCCGGCGCCACGCGCGAGCGGCCGCCTTCTCGCGCCACACCGCCTGTCCTGCCCGCCAGTGCCGTCCCTCGGTGTGCCGCCCGTTCACACATCCGATTGGAGAGCCCCATGATCACGACCGCATCCGGACTGCAGTACCTCGACACCACCACCGGAGACGGCCCGCAGGCCAAGCCCGGCCAGCAGGTCACGGTGCACTACACCGGCTGGCTTTATGCCGACGACACCCAGGGCGCCAAATTCGACTCCAGCAAGGACCGCGGCGATCCGTTCGCCTTCTCGCTCGGCGCCGGCATGGTGATCCGCGGCTGGGACGAAGGTGTGGCCGGCATGAAGGTCGGTGGCGCCCGTACGCTGATCATCCCGCCCGCACTCGGTTATGGCGCCCGCGGCGCCGGCGGCGTGATTCCGCCCAACGCCACGCTGAAGTTCGACGTCGAACTGCTGGGCGTATCGGGCTGACGCCGTTTCCACGCGCGGCCAGCCGCGGATTGCCGCGCGGCGGGCCGCGCCGTTCACCCCTGATTGCCGCAGGGTCTTGAATCCTGCCGAAGCGGCACCATGTGCGGCCTATCGTCCCTTCAGCACCGCATTGCCTGCGAATTCGTGAATACAACGCATGTCTGACAACAAACAACCCGACACCCCCCAACAGGCCCAGGAATACCAGAGCACCGAAGAGATGGTCGCCGCGCAGGCGGCCCAGGAGTCGGACCTGCTCGCCAAGACGCAGGCCGAACTGGCCGCGCTGCAGGCCAAGAGTGCCGAACTGGCCGACCAGTACCTGCGCGCCAAGGCCGAAGCCGAAAACGCCCGCCGCCGCGCCGAGGAGGAAATCGCCAAGACGCGCAAGTTCGCCGTCGAGAGTTTTGCCGAGAACATGCTGCCGGTCATCGACAGCCTGGAAGCCGGCCTGGTGATCAAGGACGCGACACTCGAACAGATCCGCGAAGGTGCCCAGGCCACGCTGCGCCAGCTGATGTCGGCGCTCGAACGCAGCAAGGTGATGCAGATCGACCCCAAGGCCGGTGACAAGTTCGACCCGCACCAGCACCAGGCGATTTCGGTTGCGCCCAGCGAACAGGAGGCCAACAGCATCGTCAGCGTGCTGCAAAAGGGCTACCTGATCGCCGATCGCGTGTTGCGCCCCGCCCTGGTCGTGGTGGCAGGCCCGAAATAGACCCTTGAAAAGCGCGGGTATATCCGCACATCAGGATCAGGATAGATCAGTCAATCACGCACGGCGCTGCCAGAAGCACGATCCGGGCAATTTTGGAGAAGAAAATGGGAAGAATCATCGGCATTGACCTTGGCACGACCAACAGCTGCGTCGCCATCATGGAGGGCAACACGCCCAAGGTGATCGAGAACTCCGAGGGCGCCCGCACGACGCCGTCGATCATCGCCTACCAGGAAGACGGCGAAGTCCTCGTCGGCGCCTCGGCCAAGCGCCAGGCGGTCACCAACCCGCGCAACACGCTGTACGCGGTCAAGCGCCTGATCGGACGCCGCTTCGAGGAAAAGGAAGTGCAGAAGGACATCGGCCTGATGCCCTACGAGATCATCAAGGCCGAGAACGGCGACGCCTGGGTCAAGGTGCGCGGCAAGGCCATGGCGGCCCAGCAGGTCAGCGCCGAGGTGCTGCGCAAGATGAAGAAGACCGCCGAGGACTACCTGGGCGAGACCGTCACCGACGCCGTCATCACCGTTCCCGCGTATTTCAACGACTCGCAGCGCCAGGCGACCAAGGACGCCGGCCGCATCGCCGGCCTGGAGGTCAAGCGCATCATCAACGAGCCGACCGCGGCCGCGCTGGCCTTCGGCCTGGACAAGACCGAACGCGGTGACCGCAAGATCGCGGTGTACGACCTCGGCGGCGGCACCTTCGACATCTCCATCATCGAGATCGCCGATGTCGACGGCGAGAAGCAGTTCGAGGTGCTGTCGACCAACGGCGACACCTTCCTCGGCGGCGAGGACTTCGACCAGCGCATCATCGACTACATCATCGGCGAGTTCAAGAAGGAACAAGGCGTCGACCTGAGCAAGGACGTGCTGGCGTTGCAGCGGCTCAAGGAAGCCGCCGAGAAGGCCAAGATCGAGCTGTCCAACAGCGCGCAGACCGACATCAACCTGCCCTACGTGACGGCCGATGCCTCGGGTCCGAAACACCTGAACATCAAGCTGACCCGTTCCAAGCTGGAGTCGCTGGTCGACGAACTGGTCGAACGCACGATCGCACCGTGCCGCACCGCGATCAAGGACGCCGGCGTCAACGTGTCCGACATCCACGACGTGATCCTGGTCGGCGGCATGACCCGCATGCCCAAGGTGCAGGAAAAGGTCAAGGCCTTCTTCGGCCGCGATCCGCGCAAGGACGTCAACCCGGACGAGGCGGTGGCCGTGGGCGCCGCGATCCAGGGCCAGGTGCTGGTGGGTGACCGCAAGGACGTCCTGCTGCTCGACGTGACCCCGCTGTCGCTGGGCATCGAGACACTGGGCGGCGTGATGACCAAGATGATCTCGAAGAACACGACGATCCCGACCAAGTTCGCGCAGACCTTCTCGACCGCCGAGGACAACCAGCCGGCGGTGACAATCAAGGTGTTCCAGGGCGAGCGCGAGATCGCCGCCGGCAACAAGATGCTGGGCGAGTTCAACCTCGAAGGCATTCCGCCGTCCGCACGCGGCACGCCGCAGATCGAGGTGTCGTTCGACATCGACGCCAACGGCATCCTGCACGTCGGCGCCAAGGACAAGGGCACGGGCAAGGAAAACAAGATCACGATCAAGGCCAACTCGGGACTCACCGAAGCCGAGATCCAGCAGATGGTCAAGGATGCCGAGCTCAATGCGGCCGACGACAAGCGCAAGCTCGAGCTGGTGCAGGCCCGCAACCAGGGTGAAGCCAGCGTGCACAGCGTGCGCAAGAGCCTGACCGAGTTCGGCGACAAGATCGAGGCCGACGAGAAGGAGAAGATCGAAGCCGCGATCAAGGACCTGGAAGAGGCGCTCAAGGGCGATGACAAGGCCGACATCGAAGCCAAGAACACGGCCCTGATGACCGCCAGCCAGAAGCTGGGCGAGCAGATGTATGCCGACATGCAGGCCAAGCAGGGGGGCGAGCAGCCCGCCGGCGGCATGGGTGGCGGAGACGATGCCGCGGCGGGCCAGCAGGACGCTGGCGGCGCATCGCGTGCGGCCGACGACGACGTGGTGGATGCCGAGGTCAAGGAAGTCAAGAAGGGTTGATGGAACCCGGCCCTGATGGCACCACAAACGCCGCGTGCGGGGGTTCGTCCCCCGGCGCGGCGCTCTGCTTTGAATGAGCGACCGCGTGCGCGAGCCGGCAGGCCCGCATGCGAACGCTGACCGAGAACGACGACGATGTCCAAGAAAGACTATTACGAAGTCCTGGGGGTTCCCAAGAACGCCTCGGACGACGAGATCAAGAAGGCCTATCGCAAGCATGCGATGAAGCACCATCCGGACCGCAACCAGGGCGAAACCTCCAAGGTCGCCGAGGAGAAGTTCAAGGAGTGCAAGGAAGCCTACGAGATGTTGTCCGATCCGCAGAAGCGGGCGGCGTACGACCAGTACGGCCATGCCGGCGTGGATCCGAACATGCGCGGCGGTCCGGGTGCGGAGGGATTCGGCGGCTTCGCCGAGGCCTTCGGCGACATCTTCGGCGACATGTTCGGCCAGCAACGCGGACGCGGTGCCGGTGGTCGCCAGGTGTTTCGCGGCGGCGACCTCAGTTATGCGATGGAAATCACGCTCGAGGAAGCGGCCCGCGGCAAGGACGCGCAGATCCGCATCCCGAGCTGGGAGGCGTGTGATACCTGCCACGGCTCCGGCGCCAAGCCCGGCACCCAGGTCAAGACCTGCGGCACCTGCGGTGGTGCCGGTGCGGTGCAGATGCGCCAGGGTTTCTTCAGCGTGCAGCAGACCTGCCCGACCTGCCGCGGCGCCGGCAAGGTGATTCCCGAACCCTGCACGGCCTGCCACGGCCAGGGCAGGATCAAGAAGCAGAAGACGCTCGAGGTCAAGATCCCGGCGGGCATCGACGGCGGCATGCGCATCCGCAGCACCGGCAACGGCGAACCCGGCACCAACGGCGGGCCGCCCGGCGACCTGTACATCGAGATCCGGCTCAAGAAACACGACATCTTCGAGCGCGACGGCGACGACCTGCACTGCTCGGTGCCGATCAGCATCATCACCGCCTCGCTCGGCGGCGAGATCGAGGTGCCCACGCTGGCCGGCAAGGCCGCGATCGACATCCCCGAAGGCACGCAGACCGGCAAGCAGTTCCGGCTGCGCGGCAAGGGCATCAAGGGCGTACGCGCCAGTTATCCCGGCGACCTGTATTGCCACATCCTGGTCGAGACACCGGTCAAGCTCAACGAGGCGCAACGCAAGCTGCTGCGCGAGCTCGACGAGTCGTTCCAGAAAGGTGCCGGCAAGCACTCGCCCAGCGGCGACAGCTGGACCGACCGGCTGAAGAACTTCTTCACATCCTGAGGCCCGGTTCGCACCGGCGTCGACGACGCAACGCAAAAAAAAGGGCCGACATCTGTTGGCCCTTTTTTTTGTGTCTGCGCGGACACGCCGGCACCCAGTGGGCGCCGGCGCCGAGCATCGCTAATCCTCGACGAACGCCTCCTCGCGTTTCTTGCGCACCGCCGGCGACAACACGATGATCAGCAGCAGTGCGGCGATCGCCAGCAGCGAGGCCGACAGGCCGCGCGTGAAGAACACCGTCCAGTCGCCACGCGACAGCAGCAAGGCCCGGCGCAGGTTCTCCTCCATCATCGGCCCCAGGATCAGCCCCAGCACCAGCGGTGCCGGTTCGATGCCCAGCTTGATGAAGGCATAACCCAGGATGCCGAACAGGCCCACCATCCTGATGTCGAAGGTGTTGTTGTTGGTCGAATACACGCCGATGGCGCAGAACATCACGATGGCCGGGAACAACCAGCGGTAGGGCACGGTCAGCAGCTTGATCCACAGGCCGATCAGCGGCAGGTTCAGGATCACCAGCATCGCGTTGCCGATCCACATCGAGGCGATCAGGCCCCAGAACAGTTCCGGGTTGCTGGTCATCACCTGCGGGCCGGGCTGGATGTTGTGGATGGTCATCGCGCCGACCATCAGCGCCATCACCGCGTTGGGCGGGATGCCCAGCGTCAGCAGCGGGATGAACGAGGTCTGCGACGCGGCGTTGTTCGCCGCCTCGGGCCCCGCGACACCACGGATGTTGCCGGTACCGAACGGAACCTCGCCCGCACGCGCCTTGACTTTCTTCTCGATCGTGTAGGCGGCAAAGGCCGACATGGTTGCACCGCCGCCGGGCAGGATACCGAGCGCGGATCCGAGCACGGTGCCCCGCATCACGGCGGGCGCCATGTTGCGGAAATCCTCGCGCGTGGGCATCAGGCTCTTGACGTCGGCCGAGAACACCTCGCGCTGGCTGGCCGGCTTGCCCAGGTTGCTGATGATCTCGCCGTAACCGAACACGCCCATCGCGATCGCCAGCAGGCTGATGCCGTCGGTGAGTTCCGGAATGTCGAAGCTGTAACGCGCCACGCCGGAGTTCACGTCGGTGCCGACCAGACCCATCATCAGGCCGAGCAGGATCACACCGACCGACTTCAGGATCGAGCCCGATGCCAGCACGATGGCGCCGAT
>JBFIDI010000217.1:0-9239 GCA_041581405.1 Burkholderiaceae bacterium | reverse complement strand
TGGGGTTGGGGCCGATCACGTTGTTGGCCGCGCGCAGGATGGCCGAGGTCGAGCGGTAGTTCTGCTCGAGCTTGACCACCTTGAGCGTGGGGAAGTCGATCGGCAACTGGCGCAGGTTGTCCAGCGTGGCGCCGCGCCAGCCGTAGATCGACTGGTCGTCGTCGCCGACGGCCGTGAATCGCGCCTGCTCGCTGCCGGCGCCACCCACCAGCAGCTTGAGCAGCGTGTACTGGGTGGCATTGGTGTCCTGGTATTCGTCGACCAGGATATGGCCGAGCGCGTCCTGCCATTTGCGGCGCACCTCCTCGTGCTCCTGCAACAGCTTGAGCGGCAGCGAGATCAGGTCGTCGAAGTCCACGCTCTGGTAGGCGGTGAGGCGTTCCTCGTACCGCGCCATGATGCGCGCGATGATGCGTTCGTTGTCGTCGGCCGCCTGCGCCTCGGCCTGAGCCGCGTTCAGGCCCATGTTCTTCCAGCGGCTGATGGTCCATTGCCACTGGCGCGCGGTGGCGGCGTCGGTACTGCCGCCGCAGTCCTTCAGGATGCCGGTCACGTCGTCGGCATCGAGGATGGAAAACTGGGGCTTGAGGCCGAGTACCGAGCCGTCCTGGCGCATCATGCGTACGCCCAGCGCGTGGAAGGTGCAGACCAGGACCTCGCCGGCGGCGCGTCCGATCAGCGACTTGGCGCGTTCGCGCATCTCCGCGGCCGCCTTGTTGGTGAAGGTGATCGCCGCGATGCGCTTGGGCGCGATGCCGGTCTGGATCAGGCGCCCGATCTTGTGGGTGATCACCCGCGTCTTGCCCGAACCGGCGCCCGCCAGCACCAGGCAGGGGCCATGGAGGTAGTTGACGGCTTCTTGTTGGGCGAGGTTCAGACCGGCGGGGGGGCGGGACGCAGCAGACATGCAGGGCGGACAGACACGGGAAAAGCGGGCAAGGGACCGATCATA
Organism: Burkholderiaceae bacterium; assembly: GCA_041581405.1. Lineage (GTDB taxonomy): Bacteria > Pseudomonadota > Gammaproteobacteria > Burkholderiales > Burkholderiaceae_C > CAISIP01. Next base: position 8,287 of record JBFIDI010000217.1, on the reverse strand, counting down.
CCGACCGAAGCCGGCTCGCCGGCGTCAGCGACAATTGCCGCGTGCTGCAGGTCCTGTTGGTCACCTTTCCCTTTTTTGCGCTGGTGCTGGCCGGTTATCTGGCGGCGAGGCGGGGCATGTTGCGTCTGGACGCGATCCCCGGACTCAACAGTTTCGTGCTGTATTTCGCACTGCCGTGCATGTTGTATCGGTTCGGTTCCACGACGCCGGTGGAACAACTGCTCAATCCGGGTGTTTTTTCGACCTACCTGCTGTGCGCGCTGGTCATGGTCGGTTTTGTCGTCACGGTGAGCCTGAACCGGCGCATCGGATGGAACGACGCGGCCTTCGGCGCCCTGGTCGCCGCCTTTCCGAACACCGGCTTCATGGGGGTGCCGCTGCTGGTCGCCCTGCTCGGGCCGGCGGCCGCCGGCCCGGCCATTGCCACCATCGTCGTCGACCTGCTGGTCACGTCCTCGTTGTGCGTGGCCTTGTCCCGGCTCGACGGCGCCGGCCTGCACGGCATGTCGGTGGCCGCCCGCAACGCCTTGCGCGGCGTGATGGTCAACCCCATGCCGTGGGCCATCGTACTGGGCGCGCTGGCCTCGTGGATCCAGCTGGAACTGCCGGCGCCGGTCGACCAGACCGTCGGCCTGCTGGCCGATGCGGCCTCGCCGGTGGCCTTGTTCACGATCGGAGCCGTGCTGGCACGCTCGCAGATGATCCAGCCGGCCGAAGGTGCGCATCCGCTGCCGCTGCGCGACTACCTGCCGGTCGCCGTGATCAAGCTCGTGCTGCATCCGGTGCTGGTGCTGCTGGTGGGCATCGGCGCGATGCAGCTCGGCGTGGCCATCGACCGGTTCGCGTTGACGGTGATCGTGCTCGTGGCGGCGCTGCCCAGTGCCAGCAACGTGTCGCTGCTGGCCGAGCGTTTCGGTGCCAACACCGGGCGTGTCGCGCGCATCATCCTGATCTCCACCGCCGCCGCCTTCGTGACGTTCTCCGTGGCCGTGGTCCTGATGGTCGGGCGGAGCTGAGGCCGGCCATGCGTACCGGTACCGACCGACACGGCCTGTTGCGCAGCGGCGGCTGGCCGTCGTGGGCGATCGCGGCGCTGGTGTTCGTGTTGCTGCTGGCCATGGGCACGGCCCTGCTGTATCGGCTGCAGATCGAAAAGCAGCGCCAGGAGCGCGGCAGGATCGCGCAGATGGCGGCCGAACGGGCCCAGGTGCTGCAGCGCAGCGTCGAGGGCATGCTGGCGGACAACCGTGCATTGGCGGCGCTGGTGCACCAGGGCCGGGGCGAGGTCGTCAACTTCGAGGCGGCGGCGGAGCAACTGCTGGGCGGGGGCTCCCGTGTGCTGGCACTGTCGTTGTCGCCCGGCGGCGTGGTGCGCCATGTGATGCCCCTGGAAGGCAACGAGAACCTGATCGGTTTCGACCAGCTCAACGACCCGGGGCAGCGGCGCGAGGCCGCCTTCACCCGCGACACCGGGCGGCTGACACTGGCCGGGCCGTTGCAGCTGGCCCAGGGCGGCCTGGGCGTGGTCAGCCGCCTGCCGATCTTCCTGCCGGACGCCGACGGCGAACTGCGCTTCTGGGGTTTCTCGAACGTCGCGATCCGCCTGCAGGACCTGCTCTCGGCGGCCGAACTCGGCGAGTTGCGGGGGCGGGACGTCGAGTACCGCCTGTGGCGTGTGCTGCCGGACAGCGGCGAACACCAGATCATCTCCGCGTCCCACCCGGACCCCTTGCCCGAGTCGCTGCGCCGCAGCCTGGAGGTGCCCAATGGCGCCTGGAACCTGGATCTTGCGCCCGTGGGCGGATGGGGCCGCGACCCGGTGGTGCCCAGTGCCGCGGCCGCGATGGTACTGGCTTGCCTGATGCTGGCCTACCTGGCGCATCTGCTGGTCGAGCAGCGGCGCTACAAGACCGGCCTCGAGATGCTGATGCGCGAGCGCACGGCCCAGATGCTGGCGACGCAGAACCAGTTGCGCTCGACGGTCGAGGCGATCCGCGACCCGATCTTCGAGATCGATCTGCACGGCCACTACCACAGTTGCTACGCGCCGTCGGACAGCCTGTTGCCGATCCCGGCGGAGGATTTTGCCGGGCGCACCGTCTTCGAGGTGTTGCCGGCGCAGGCGGCCGAGGTGACGATGGAGGCCTTGCGCAGCGCCCAGATCGACGGTTTTTCGCAAGGCGAGCAATATACGCTGGACCTCGTCCAGGGCACGCGCTGGTACGAGTTGTCGGTGGCGCGCAAGCAGGTCGACGGCGCGGCCGTGCCCCGTTTCGTCGTCATGGCGCGCGACATCACCGGGCGCAAGAGCGCCAAGAGCGCCATCCGCCGCCTGGCCTTCTACGACCCGCTGACCGATCTGCCCAATCGCCGCCTGCTGCAGGACCGGCTCGAACATGCACTCAGCACCACCGGGCGCAACCGGCGCTTCGGTGCGTTGTTGCTGATCGACCTGGACAACTTCAAGGCGCTCAACGACACCTGGGGTCATGACAAGGGCGATCTGCTGCTCAAGCAGGTTGCGCTGCGCATGCGTGCCTGCGTGCGCGACGCCGACACGGTGGCGCGTCTCGGAGGCGACGAGTTCGTCGTGTTGATCGACGATGCCGGCGCCAGCGCCGCGGACGCGATCGCCACGGGGCGCCGGGTGGCCGAAAAGCTGCTGGTGCGCCTGGGCACGCCGTACGACATCGCGGGACGCGAGCACCGCAGCGGCACCAGCATCGGCGTGTCGCTGTTCGGCGTCGACACGACGACGGTCGAGGAGGTGCTCAAGCGCTCCGACGTCGCGATGTACCAGGCCAAGGCGGCCGGCCGCAATACGGTGCGGTTCTTCGATCCGCAGATGCAGGCGGCGGTCGAGGCCCGGGCCGCGCTCGAGGTCGACCTGCGCCACAGCCTGGCGCGCGATGCCTTGGCGCTGCATTACCAGCCGCAGGTCGGGCCGGGCGGCGAAGTCGTCGGTGCCGAGGCCTTGTTGCGCTGGACCCACCCCGAGCGCGGGCCGGTGTCGCCGGGCGAATTCATCCCGGTGGCGGAGCAGTCGGGCCTGATCGTCGAGCTGGGGGAGTGGGTGCTGCAGCGCGCCTGCGCCCAGATCGCGTCCTGGTCCGCGCATGCGCAGACCGCGCGGCTGACACTGGCGATCAATGTCAGCGTGCACCAGTTCCGGCAGGCCGATTTCGTCGACAAGGTGCGCCAGGCGCTCGAACACCATCGCGTGGTTCCGTCCAGGCTCAAGCTCGAGATCACCGAGAGCATGTTCGCGTCGGACCAGGAGTCCATCATCAACAAGATGCGCCAGATCAAGGCGCTGGGCGTCGGGTTCTCGCTGGACGACTTCGGCACCGGGTATTCGTCGCTCAGCTACCTGCGCCGCCTGCCGCTGGACCAGCTCAAGATCGACCAGTCCTTCGTGCGCGAAGTCCTGACCGATCCGAACGACGCGGCGATCGCACGCACCGTGATCGCGCTGGGCCAGAGCCTGGGGCTGGCCGTGATCGCCGAAGGGGTCGAACTGCAGGGCCAGCGCGACTTCCTGGCCGCGCATGGCTGCGACTATTGCCAGGGTTACCTGATCAGCCGGCCGCTGCCGATCGCGCAGTTCGATCGTTTCGTGATGCCGCACGCCGACGATCCGGCGCCGGCCTGACGGGCGCCGCCGGCCGTTGCCGCGCGGCACCGGTCAGGCGGTGAATCGGGCGCGCAGCGCCGGGTAGAGGGCGTCGAATCGGCGATGGCGCTCGTCCAGCCAGGCGTGGCGGGACGGATCCGGCCGGTAGTGCGCGGCGACGGGCGGCACCTGCACGACGTCGTCGGGCGTGCCGCCATCGGCCAGCCAGGCCAGCCGCGCGGCTCCGAGCGCGGCGCCGGCCTGGGCTCCGTCGTGGGTGGTCAGTTCCAGGCCCAGGGTGTCGCTGAGCAATTGCGCCCACCAGGCGCTGCGCGCACCTCCGCCGACCAGCGACAAGGCCGTCGTGCCCGTGCCGGACCCCGGCGACAAGGTCCGCAAGCCGTCGCGCAGGCCGAAACCGACGCCTTCGACGACCGCATACGCCAGCGCCGCCGTGTCGTGGCCATGGGTGAGGCCGAACATCACGCCCTGGGCCAGCGGATCGTTGTGCGGAGAACGCTCGCCGGACAGGTAGGGCAGGAACAGCGGCGCGGCGCGGCGCCGGTCGTCGTCCAGGCCCCGGGCCTGCGCCAGCAATTGCGGGACATCGTCGAAACCCAGCGTGCGCGCGGCCCACTGCACGGCGCTGGCAGCACTGAGCATGACCGACATCTGGTGCCAGCGGCCGGGCAGGGCATGGCAGAACGCATGGACCGCCTGGCCCGGATTCGGCCGGTAGCCGTCGGTGCCCAGGAAGACCACGCCGGACGTGCCCAGCGACACGAATCCCTCGCCGGCGCCGACCCGGCCCATGCCGATGCTGCTGGCCGCGTTGTCGCCCGCACCACCGGCCACCGGCACGCCGGCCGGCAGCCCCCAGTCCCGGGCCGGCGCGGGCAACAGCCGGCCCGACACCGCGTCGCCGTCGACCAGGCGGGGCATCTGCCCGATCGTCATGTCGCAACGCGCCAGCAGTTCGCTGGACCAGGCGCGCGCGGCCACGTCCAGCCATAAGGTGCCCGAGGCGTCCGAAGGGTCGGTGGCGATTTCGCCGCACAGGCGCAGCCGCAGGTAGTCCTTGGGCAGCAGCACCGTGGCGACCCGTGCGAACAACGCGGGTTCGTGCTCGCGCAGCCAGCGCAGCTTGGGCGCGGTGAAGCCGGGCATCGGCAGGTTGCCGGCGATGTCCGCGACCGGCGGCGTCTCGCGTGCCATCGCCGCGCATTGCGCGGCACTGCGGCCGTCGTTCCACAACATGGCCGGGCGCAACACCCGCTGCTGCCGGTCGAGCAATACCGCGCCATGCATCTGGCCCGACAGGCCGATCGCCCGCAACTGGCGCAGCTGCGTCGCGTGCGAGCCGGCCAGCATGCGCATGCCGGTGTCCAGCGCCCGCCACCAGTCCAGCGGATCCTGCTCCGACCACAAGGCCTGCGGTTGGCGGATCGACAGCGGGACACCGCAGGCGGCCTGTACCGTGTGCCGGTCCGACAACAGCAACAGCTTGAGTTCGGAGGTGCCCAGGTCGATGCCGAGGTACACGGTCGCCCTCAGCCGCCGCTGCCGAACCGGGCCTTGGCCTGCTGCCGGAATTCCTTGGGTGTCATGCCCTTGATCTCGAGGAAACGCCGGTTGAAGTTGGCCACGTTGTTGAAGCCCGCGTCGTAGCAGACGTTGGTCACGTAGCGATCGGTCTCCATCAGCAGCAGGCAGGCCTTGTGCACACGCAGCTGGTTGACGAAGCTGGTGAAGGTGTTGCCGGTGGCGCGGCGGAAATACCGCGAGAAGCTGCTCTCGCTCATGCCGACCCGCTCGCACAGTTCGGCCATCGAGAACGCTTCGCTGTAGTGTTCGTTGAGGTAATCGACGATGCCGCTGATCTTGGCCAGCGCCTCGTCGTCGTCGAAGCTTTGCAGCTGCACGTTCGACAGCAGCCGGTAGTCGTTGCATTCGGCCAGCAGCGACAACAAGGCGATGAATTCGGCCAGCCGCGGCAGTCCGTGCGACAACCGGATGCGCTCGTGACGGCGGCGCACCTCGTCGCTCAGGCCGAAGAATTCGACGCCATGGCGCGCGCGCTCGAGTAGCGGCAGCACCTCGGCCAGTTCCGGCAGCAGTTCCGCACCCTGGCGCAGCGGCTGGTCGGAGAACTGCAGCACCATGTCGCGCAGCGCGACACCCTCGGGCGGCACGTTGGACGAGATCCAGTTGTGCGGCAGGCGCGGGCCGGTCAATACCAGGTGCCCGGGCTCGAAGGTGCCGATGTGGTCGCCGACGAAAACCTTGCCGCGCGTGGCCACGATCAGGTGCAGCTCGTATTCCTCGTGGTAGTGCCAGCGCACCAGCGGGTTGGGAAAACCGTGTTCCAGGCAACGCACGCAACCAAAGCTGCCCTGGGGTTCGTAACCCAGTTGTGCGCTGCGGGCGGTCTCGTGCTCGAGCTCGGGGCCGCGGGTGCGGGTCTGGCTCATGGTCTCGTGCCGGCCTGGTGCGGCGCGCGCGGCGGGCGCGCGTGCGCGGGTTCCGGAAGGTTTCGCCGCCATCATAGACGTTTCCCCGCCCCTGGACATCAGGCCGCCAGCAGCACCGCCAGCCGTTGCGTGGACTGGCGGATCGACGATGCCAGCGCCGCGTTGCCGGCCAGCGGGCCCCACAACACCGGGTCGCGGCAATAGGCGTCGAGCGGATCGGGGGCATCGAACATGGCATGCACCGCGTCGGCATCCATCGCCCCGTCGGCATAGTCGAACGCGAGCGTGCCCTGGTGCCAGCGCTGCAGGAACGCGAAGAACAACGCCGGCAGCATCGCGGTGCTGTCGCAGGGCGCGCCGGCCGCGATGCGTTCGCGCAACGTGGGTACGACGAAGCCGGGAATCTTGGAATACCCGTCCATGGCCACGCGCTGGTTGGTGTCGCGCACGTGGGCATTGCCGAAGCGCCGCAGCACCACGTCGCGGTATTGCGCCAGGTCGATCGGGCTGGGGTGCTCGTCGCCGTGCAGGCACGGGATCACGTCGTTGGTGACGTAGTCCCAGGCCATCTGCCGGATCGCGGGGACCGCCATGCCTTCGTGGATGAACTGCAGTCCCAGCAGGCTGCCGGCCCAGGCGATGCAGCTGTGCGAGGCGTTGAGCACGCGGATCTTGGCCTCCTCGAAGGCATGGACCGACTCCACCATCTGCACGCCGACGCGCTCCCACGCGGGACGCCCGGCGATGAAGTCGTCCTCGATCACCCACTGAATGAAGTCCTCGCCCATCACCGGCGCGCGGTCGTCCCAGCCGGTGGCATCGCGGACCCGGTCTGCCAGTTCGGGCGGCGGACGCGGCGTGATCCGGTCGACCATCGCGCAGGGGCATCGGGTATTGGCGCCGACCCAGGCCTGCAAGGCGGTTTCGCCGCGCAGCAGCAGGAACTCGGACAAGGCGTCGCGCAGCCGGGTGCCGTTGCTGCGCAGGTTGTCGCAGTTGAGCAGCGTCACGGGTGCGCCGCCGCGCGCCATGCGGGCCCGCAGGATCGCGGTCAGCGCGCCGTAGAGCGTCCTGCAGCCGCCATCGGCCAGGTCCGCGGCCAGGTCGGGGTGTTGCTGCGGGTCGAGCCGGTGCCGCACGTCCAGGTAATAACCGGCCTCGGTGACGGTGAACGAGATGATGCCCGTCGTGTCGGCCGCACCGACTTCCGTCATGCGTGCCAGCGCGGGATCGAACGGGATCACCTCGTGGATCGACTTGATGCGTTCGTAACGACGCACGCCATCGGGATCGACCGTCTCCATGGTGTAGGTGCCGCCTTGTGCCTGCAGGGCCGCGAGCGTGTCGGCCATCTCGTCGCGGATGGTGCCGCCGACGATGAACCAGTCGCGCGAACCACTCTCGCGCAAGGCATGCAGGTAGACCGCCTGGTGGGCGCGGTGGAACGAACCCAGCCCGATATGCAGGATGGTGTTCGTGTCGTCCGTGGTCTGCATCGTCATGCCGGTACCCGGGCCTCTCGCGGGGTCACGGTCTTGCCGTCGCGGTCGAACAGGTGAAACGCACCGGACTCGATGTCCAGGCCGACGCTGTCGCCCGGGCGCACGCTGGTGCGCGTGTTCTGGCGTGCCACCAGTTGTGCGCCCTGGCCCTTGGCGCCGACGTGGGCATAGATCAGCGTGTCCGCGCCCAGCGACTCGACCAGTTCCACCCGGGCCGCGAGCTGGCCTTCGCCGGCCGGTTTGACGGTCACGTGTTCGGGACGTACACCGATGAAGCCGTCGGTCGTGTCCGCGGCGCCGACGATGGCCGCCAGTTCGGGCAAGGCCTTGGAGTCGATCACGTTCATCTGCGGCGTGCCGATGAACTGCGCGACGAATCGGTTCGCGGGATGGTCGTACAGCTCCAGCGGCGAGCCGACCTGCTCGATCACGCCGTCGCGCAGCACGACGACACGGTCGGCCAGCGTCATCGCCTCGACCTGGTCGTGCGTCACGTAGATCGTCGTTGCGCCCAGGTCGCGGTGCAGCTCGGCGATCTCGATGCGGGTCTGGCCGCGCAGCGCCGCGTCCAGGTTCGACAAGGGCTCGTCGAACAGGAACACCTTGGGTGCACGTACGATGGCGCGCCCGATCGCGACGCGCTGGCGCTGGCCGCCGGACAAGTCCTTGGGTGTGCGATCGAGGTACTGGGTCAGGTTCAG
>JBFIDI010000216.1:0-9251 GCA_041581405.1 Burkholderiaceae bacterium | reverse complement strand
CGACCGGCTGCTGCGCGGCTACAAGTGAAACCACGGCAACCGACGGGCGAACCAGACGCAAGCCGCCGTTCGCCCTGAACCCGTCGAAAGGGCCGCACGCCACGCTGCGGCCCTTCGGTCGTTCTCCGACACCCCGCCCTCCACGCTCAATTCCACCGTGTCCGCCAGTTCCCCGACCTCCGGCACCCGATCGGGGCACGCCTACCTGCTGCTGCTGCCGGCCTTCGTGCTGCTGGTCGCGTTCACGCATTACCCGGCGGTGGCCACGCTGATCGACAGCTTCTTCTCGACACCCAAGGGTTCGCGCCCGGCGGTGTGGGTCGGCCTGGAGAACTACGAGGTGATGGCCGGCGACCCGGTGTTCTGGAAGGCGGCGACCAACAACCTGTGGTTCGCGCTGGCGACCATCCCCGCGTCGATCGCGCTGGCACTGGTGATGGCCTTGTGGGTCAACGAACGCATCGCCGGTCGCGGCTTCCTGCGCATGGCGTATTTCACGCCCACCGTGCTGCCGATGATTGCGGTGGCCAACATCTGGCTGTTCTTCTACACGCCGTCCTACGGTCTGCTCGAGCAGATCACCGGCCTGTTCGGCCTGCCCTCGCACAACTGGCTCGGCGACCAGCGCACCGCGCTGGGTGCGGTCACGCTGGTGGCGGTCTGGAAGGAAGCCGGCTTCTTCATGATCTTCTACCTGGCGGCCTTGCAGAGCCTGAACCCCAGCCTGCGCGAGGCGGCCGCCATCGAAGGCGCCTCGCGCTGGTACTTCTTTCGCCGGGTGCAGTGGCCGCTATTGATGCCCACCACGCTGTTCGTCATGGTCAACGCCGTCATCAACGCGGTGCGCATGGTCGACCACATCATCGTGCTCACCCGTGGCGGGCCGGACAATGCGTCCACGCTGCTGCTGTACCACCTGTACGAGGTCGGCTTCAAGTTCTGGGACACCGCCTATGCGGCGGCGATCACCGTCGTCCTGCTGGCGGTGCTGGCAACGGTCGCACTGGCGCAGTTCTTCCTGCTCGATCGCAAGGTGCACTACAAATGAGCGGCAAGGCGGTACGACCCTCGCGCCTGGTCTACAACGATCCGACCTGGATCGACACGCTGGCCGCCTGGATGCTGGCGCTGCTGTGGATATTGCCGCTGGCGTACGCGGTCTGGACCGCGTTCCACCCGTCCGAATATTCGACCCGTTTCGAGCTGCTGGCGCCGCTGACGCTGGACAACTTCGCGCGGGCCTGGGAAGCGGCGCCGTTCGCGCAGTATTTCCTCAACACCATCCTGCTGGTGGCGATGATCCTGGCCTGCCAGCTGGTGCTCAGCACGCTGGCCGCCTACGCCTTCGCGCGGTACGAATTCGCCGGCAAGAACGTGTTGTTCGCGCTGGTGCTGGTGCAGCTGATGATCATGCCCGACATCCTGCTGGTCGAGAACTACAAGACCATGGCCACGCTGGGCGTGGTCGACACGCTGCTGGCCATCGGCCTGCCGTATTTCGCCTCCGCGTTCGCGATCTTCCTGCTGCGCCAGACCTTCATGGGCATCCCCAAGGAGCTCGACGAGGCCGCGCGGGTCGAGGGGGCCAGCGCGATGCAGATCCTGTGGCGCATCTATATTCCGCTGGCGCGGCCGGTCTACACCGCGTTCGCGCTGGTGTCGGTCAGTTTCCACTGGAACAACTTCCTGTGGCCGCTGATCATCACCAACAGCGTCGGCGCACGCCCGCTGACGGTGGGACTGCAGGTGTTCTCGTCGACCGACCAGGGTGTGGACTGGTCGGTGATCACGGCCGCCACACTGATGACGTCGGCGCCGCTGCTGGTCGGCTTCCTGCTGTTCCAGCGCCAGTTCGTGCAAAGCTTCATGCGGGCCGGCATCAAGTGACGCCCGGGCCCGGCGGATGACGGGCCGGCCGCATGCAACACAATGGATGGCAACCCTTTTCCGGAGAATCGAAACATGATGAAGAAGACAAACGTCGGCATGGTCGGCATCGGCATGATGGGCCACGGCATCGCCAGCAACCTGCTCAAGCACGGCCATGCACTCGCGGTGCTCGAGCACGAGGGCAACCAGCCGCTGGACGCCTTGAAGGCCGCCGGTGCGCAGAGTTTCACCCGTGCGGCCGACCTCGCCGCGCGCTCGGAAGTGGTGATCCTGGTGCTGACCGGCTCGCCCCAGGTCGAAGCCGTGCTGACCGGCCCCGACGGTGTGCTGGCCGGGCTCAAGCCCGGCAGCGTGGTCATCGACTGCTCCACCGCCATCCCGTCGTCAACCGTGCGCATGGCCCAGGCCGTGGCCAAGGCGGGCAGCACGATGATGGACGCGCCGATGACCCGGACCCCGAAGGAAGCCGCCGAAGGCCGGCTGAACCTGCTGGTCGGTGGTGACGCCGCGCTGTTCGACACATGCCGCCCGCTGCTGGCCTGTTTCGCCGAGAACATCACCCACGTCGGCGCCGTGGGCAGCGGTCACAGCATGAAGCTGCTGCACAACTACGTGTCGCTGGGTTCGGTGGCGCTGATCGCCGAGGCGGCCGCGTGCGCGCAGCGCAACGGCGTGGCACCCGAGGTGTTCGTCGACGTGCTGGCCAAGGGCGGTGGCGGCGGCATCGCGCTCGAGCGCCTCAAGCCCTACCTGCTGGCGCAGGACGCCTCCGGCCTGCGCTTCTCGATCGCCAACGCCAGCAAGGACATGGGTTATTACCAGACCATGGCCGCCGACGCCCAGGCCCACCTGGCGATCGCCTCCGCCGTGTTGTCCACGCTGCAGGACGCGCAGGCCAAGGCCGCGCCGGGCAGCCTGTTGCCGGAACTGGTCAGCCTGCTCGGGCCCGCGGCCAAGGCGTGAACGACCGCCGCCCGACAGCAGCCGCCATCCGATGAAACTCATCACCTGGAACGTGCAATGGTTCTGCGGCCTGGACGACAGGGTCGATGTCGAACGTGTCGTCGCCCATGCCCGCGCCATGGCCGACTTCGACGTGTTGTGCCTGCAGGAGGTCGCGGTCAACTACCCGCAGCTGACCGGTGACGCCGGTTTCGACCAGGTGGCGCGCTTGCGCGAACTGCTGCCCGAATACGAGGTCGTGTTCGGCGCCGCCGTGACCGAACTCGGCCGGCAGGGCCAGCGCCAGCAGTTCGGCAACCTGATCGCGACCCGGCTGCCGATCGCGCAGGCGCAGTCCTATCCGTTGCCCTACCCGCCCGACCTCGGCAAGCGCAGCATGCCGCGCATCTGCACCACCGCCACGGTGTTGTCGGCGCTCGGCCCGATCCGCGTGATGACCACGCATCTGGAGTTCTACTCCAGGACCCAGCGCATGGCCCAGGCCCGCGCCCTGGTCGAACTGCACCGCCAGGCCTGCGGCCATGTCGTCGATCCGCCGCTGGATGACGAAACCGGCAGTCCGTTCCAGAACAAGACCCACACCACGCAGGCCATCCTGTGCGGCGACTTCAACTTCGAGACGACGGATGCGGAATACGGCGTGATCCAGGAGCCGGCACCCGTGGGCACCAGCGGCTTGGCCGATGCCTGGCCGCTCGCGCATGGTGCCCGGCCCCATGACCCGACCTTCCGGCTGTTCGATTCGCGTTACGGGCCGGAGCCGATCTGCTGCGACTTCGTCTTCGTCAGCACGAACCTGCAGCGCCGGGTGCGGACCGTGACGGCGGACCAGCAGACCACGGTGTCGGATCACCAGCCGCTGTTGCTCGAACTGGATCGCGGGTAGGTCGCGCCCGAACGCCGAGCGGTCCGTGCGGGGCCGCCGGCACGTCGCAGCGGTGACGACGACTTACCAGACGACCTGCCAGTTCCCCACGTCGTGCCAGCGCCCGAACTTGTGCCCCACCTCGCTGAAATGGGCCACCTTGCGCATGCCGAACTTCTCGTGCAATGCAATGCTCGGCGCATTGGGCAAGGCAATGACCGCCATTGCGGTGTGGTAGCCGGCCCCCCGCAGCAGGTCGAACAATTGCGTGTACAACGCCGAACCCACACCCTGGCCATGGGCGTCGGGCGCCAGGTAGACGGTCGTCTCGACCGAGAACCGGTACGCCTGGCGCTCACGCCAGCGTGAGGCGTACGCATATCCGAGCAGTTGCCCATCACGCTCGGCCAGCAGCCAGGGCAAGCACGCGCGGGCGACACTGTCCATGCGCGCCTCCATCTCGGTCGCGGAGATCGGCAGCTCCTCGAAACTGATCGCCGTCGTCAGGACATAGTGGTTGTAGATGTCGACCATCCGCGCCGCGTCGGCGCCGGTGGCGGCACGGGTCGAGAGGTTTGCGGTCATGCTTGCGCGCTGCGTGTCGGCTTGCCGCTCGCGGCGTCTCCCAGATCCCACACCAGACCCGTCATCAGCCGCAGCGCATCCCGTGCCACCGACACCAGCAGGTGTTCGTTCGGCGCGTGCTGGCAACACGACGCATACGAATGCGGAATCCACACCGTGGGCAGGCCCAGCACGTCGGCAAAGATGTCGTTGGGCAAGGAGCCGCCCAGGTTGGGCAGGATCGCCGGCGCCGACCCGCTCGTGCGCGAGATGGAGTCGACCGTCCAGCGCACCCAGGGATGGTCCGGGTCGAGCCGGGTCGCGGTGAAGAAACCATCGCGCGCCGGTGTCACGCGCACCATGCCGAAGCCGGCCTTGTCCAGGTGCCGCCGCAACGCGCCGACGATGTCCGCGGGGTCCACGCCGACGACGAAACGCAGCTGGCAATGGCAGCTGGCCTTGGGCGGAATCGCGTTGACCGGCTTGTCCGGGTTGCCGCAGGTGAAGGCCAGAACCTCGAAGCTGGACCAGCCGAACACCCGCTCGGCCGGACTCAGGCCGGGCTCGCCCCAGTCCGGGTCGATGGACGGGCCGTCCGCGCCGCCGTCCACCTGCAGGCCCGCGAGCGCCTTGCGCACCGAGGGCGTCAGGCTGTCGGGCCGCCACTCGGGCACGCGGATCTCGCCCTTCGGCCCGGTGATCGTGGCCAGCGCATGCGCCAGCACGATGCCGGGGTTGGCGATCAGCCCGCCCCAGTTGCCGCTGTGATGGCCGCCATCGCGCAGGTCGACGACGAGATCCATGTTCAGCGCGCCGCGCGAGCCCAGGAAGATGGTGGGCTGGTCCGGCCGCAGCCGCGGCCCGTCGGAGGCGATGAACACGTCGGCGCGCAGACGCTCGCGCTGCTGCTCGCAGAACACCTTCAGTCCCGGCGAGCCGACCTCTTCGCCGGTTTCGATCAGCAGCTTCAGGTTGAAACCCAGGCCACCGCGCGTGGCCAGCACCGCCTCGACCGCCGCCAGGTTGATCGTGTGCTGACCCTTGTTGTCGGCCGTGCCGCGGCCGTACAGGCGGTCGCCGTCGCGCTGCAGACGCCACGGCTGCAGGCCAGCCCGCCAGCTCGCGTCCTGGCCGCGGATCACGTCGCCATGGCCGTAGGACAACACCGTCGTGCCGGCCGGGTCTTCGATGCGTTCGGCCAGCAGCAGCGGCCCGGCGCCGGCCACCGGGTTGTCGAACAGCTCGCACCGAAACCCGCAACGCACGTAAGCCGGCCGCAGTTCGTCGGCCAGGTAGCGCCGCAGGTCGACCGAACGATCCGGATCCTGGCTCTCGGTCGGAATCGCCACACGCCGCGCCAGGACGTCGAAGAACCCGCCGCCGTCGAAATCGTGTTCGGCATGCGCGATTGCCTGTTCCCGGCCCATGGAAATCCCCTCCCGTCGTCGACGCGTCCATGGCAAGTCGCCATGCAAACGGATGATAGGCCAGCCCATCGGTTGCCGTACATTCGGTTGCATCACCCGCCGTCCTGCCGGAGACCATCCACCATGCCCCGCGTCCTTGCCGCTGCGTTCAAGCACGAAACCAACACCTTCTCGCCGCTGCCCACCGACCTGGCCGCCTACGCCGCGCGTTGCCTGCGCCACGGCGCCGACATCCCCGCGTATTTCCGCGGCACGGCGACCGAGATGGGCGCCTTCATCGATGCCGGCCACCGCTACGGCTGGGACCTGGTGCACACGGTGGCGGCCGACGCGACACCCTCGGGCAAGGTCACGCGCGAGGCCTTCGACACCATTGCCGCGACGATCGAGACCGCGCTGCGCGAACAGGGGCCTTTCGATGCGGTGTTGTTGTGCCTGCACGGCGCCATGGTGGCCGAACACGTCGACGACGGCGAAGGCGAATTGTTGCGCCGCTTGCGCGCCGTGGCGGGCGAGCGCATGCCGATCGGCATCACGCTGGACCTGCATGCGAACGTGACCGACGCGATGGCGCGCCTGGCCAGCGTCATCGTGTCCTACCGCACCTATCCGCATGTCGACCAGTACGACACCGGCAAACGCTGCGCCGACCTGATCGCGCGCACCCTGGCCGGCGAGATCGATCCGACCTGTACCGTCGCGCGCGGACCGATGATCGACGCGCTCGACCACGGCCGCACGACGGCGCCCGGGCCGATGCTCGAGACCCTGGCCCATGGCGACACCTTGCGTGCCCGCACGCCGGGCGTGCTGGACATCGGCATCAACGCCGGTTTTCCGTGGGCCGACATCGACGCGGCCGGCCCGAGCGTGGTTATCGTCTACGACCGCAAGGCGGGCCTGCGCGACACCGCGCCGATCGCCGCGACGCTGCTCGAACGCATCTGGCGCGACCGCCGCCGCACCACGGTGCAACCTCTGCCGCTGCAGGCCGGCATGGCCGCGATCGCCGACGCCCTGGCGCGTTCCGGCGAAGGCCTGGTGCTGGTCGCCGATGCCGCCGACAACCCCGGTGGCGGCGGCCTGGAGGACTCGGTCGCCCTGCTCGCAGCCCTGATCGACACCGGCCTCGACCGGGTCGCCTTCGGCATGATCTGCGATCCGGCCACGCTGCAGGCCTGCATCGCGGCCGGCCCGGGGACGACCCTGGCGGTGCGGCTCGGCGGGCATTCCGGCGGCGCGTTCCACGGACCGTTGGCGCTGCAGGTGCGGGTGGTATCGGTGCAACCGGGCCGGTTCACGTTCACCGGGCCGATGAGCCGCGGCATAACGCTGGACATCGGACCGACCGCCGTCGTGCGGGCCGGCGGCATCGACATCGTCGTGGCCGGCACCCGGCACCAGGTGCTGGACCCCGGCTTCTTCACCCATGCCGGGCTCGACCCGGCGCACTATGCGGTGGTCGTGGTCAAGTCGTCGCAACATTTCCGCGCCGCGTTCGGACCGATGGCGCGGCAGATCCTGGTCATCGACAGCGGCGACGGGTTGACCTCGTTCGACCTCAAGGCGTTCGGCCACCGCCAGGTGCGCCGGCCGGTTTATCCGCTGGACGATTTGCCGGATTGACCCGACCCCGGAGGCGGCCAGCGAACCGGTTTCGAGCCGGCAAAACCAGGTCCGGCGACGCCCGGCGGCCCGGGACACAAGCGTCCGGCCGCACCGGCACCGGCGGGCCGCAGGCGCTGCTACAGTGACCGCTGCTGTGAACCGGACCCGTATGGCCGGTGACGGCAACCCGAGGAGAACCCATGCCAAGCTTCACCACTGTGCGCATCGACGCCGACGCAGCCAATCCGCGCGTGGCCCGGTTGCTGCTGAACCGGCCGGAAAAACTCAACGCCATCGACGAGGACACGCCAGGCGAGATCCGTGCGGCAGTGGAATGGGCGAACGCCGAACCGTCGATCCATGTGATCGTCGTCGAAGGTGCCGGCAAAGGCTTTTGCGGCGGTTACGACCTGTCGATGTTCGGCGAAGGCCGGATCGACCATCCGTGCCAGCAGGAGCAGTTTCCGTGGGACCCGATGGTCGACTACGCCTACATGAAACGCAACACCGACGACTTCATGAGCCTGTGGCGCAGCGCCAAGCCGACGATTGCCAAGGTACACGGCCATGCGGTGGCCGGCGGCAGCGATATCGCACTGTGTTGCGACCTGCTGGTGATGGCCGACGATGCGCGTATCGGCTACATGCCCACACGGGTCTGGGGTTGCCCGACCACCGCGATGTGGACCTACCGGCTGGGCCCGGCGCGGGCCAAGCAACTGATGTTCACCGGCGACATGATCGACGGGCGCACCGCGCTGGCCTGGGGCCTGGCCAACGACAGCGTGCCGCCAGACCGGCTCGACGCCGCGACCATGGCCCTGGCCGAACGTATCGCCGGTGTTCCTTCTTCGCACCTGGCCATGCACAAGATGGTGGTGAACCAGGTGATGCTGGCGATGGGCCTGGAGCAGAGCCAGCAGATGGCCACGGTGTTCGACGGCATCACCCGCCACAACCCGGAAGGATTGTGGTTCCGGCGATACGCGCAGCAACATGGCTTCAAGGCCGCAGTGCAATGGCGCGACAGCGGCAAGCCGATACCGCAGGGCGACGCGGCGCGCGCGCTGGTGCGCGAAATGGAACAGCAAGACCACAAGGAATCCTGATGCTCAATGGTTTGCCGCCGCTGCTGGTGGGCGTGATCGCCAGCTTTCTGATGGCGCTCAACGCCTTGTTCTGGGTACCGGTGTTGTTGTTCTTCTCGCTGCTCAAGCTGCTGCTGCCGTTCGATGCGGCGCAGCGCTTCTTTGCGCCGATCCTCTTGTGGATTGCGGAGGCCTGGATCTCCGGCAACAGCGCCTGGATGGCGCTGACCCAGCGCACGCACTGGGACGTGCAAGGCATCGCCGCGCTGGAGCCGGACAACTGGTACATGGTCAACTGCAACCACCAGTCCTGGGTCGACATCCTGGTGCTGCAACACCATCTGAACCGTCGCATACCGCTGCTGAAATTCTTTCTCAAGCAGCAGCTGATCTGGGTGCCGGTGATGGGCCTTGCCTGGTGGGCGCTGGATTTTCCATTCATGCGCCGGCACAGCGAGGAGTATCTGAAGAAGCATCCGGAGATGCGGGGCAAGGACCAGGAAACCACGCGCAAGGCCTGTGCGAAGTTCTCGCTGGTGCCCACCAGCGTCATGAACTTCCTGGAAGGCACGCGCTTCACCGCGGCCAAACACGCGCGCCAGCAATCACCCTATGTGCATCTGCTCAAGCCCAAGGCCGGCGGCATGGCGTTGGCGCTCAATGCGATGGGCGACAAGTTCCAGGCGATCCTGGACGTCACCATCGTCTACCCTGACGGCACGCCGACGTTCTGGCATTTTCTGCAGGGGCGGCTTCGGCGCGTCATCGTGCGCGCCCGGCTGTTGCCGATACCGCGCCATCTGGTGGGGGCGGACTACAGTGGCGACGCCGAGGTGCGCGCACAGT
>JBFIDI010000215.1:0-9294 GCA_041581405.1 Burkholderiaceae bacterium | reverse complement strand
GGCACAGGAAGATCGCGCAGCCGAACACCCAGATCAGCTCGCGCGGCTTGCGGTAGCTGCCGTAGATCAGGCCGCGGACCATGTGCAGGTAGACGACGACGAAGAACGCGGAGGCGCCGGTCGAGTGCATGTAGCGCACCAGCCAGCCCCAGGGCACGTCGCGCATGATGTATTCGACCGAGCCGAAGGCCAGCGCCGCGTCCGGCTTGTAGTGCATCACCAGGAAGATGCCGGTGACGATCTGGATCACCAGCACCAGCATCGCCAGCGAGCCGAAGATGTACCAGAAGTTGAAGTTCTTGGGCGCGTAGTACTCACCCATGTGCTCCTTGTAGAGCTTGGACAACGGGAAGCGGTTGTCGACCCAGTTCAGCAACTTGGCCGACGCTGGCGCGTTGGGGGAAATCTCTTTCATTTCAGCCACGTTGTACTCCGGTGCAGATGCGGTTCGTCATGGGGTCAGGCCTTCTTGTCTTCACCGATCAGCAACTTGTTGTCGGACAGGTACATGTGCGGCGGCACTTCCAGGTTGTCGGGAGCCGGCTTGTTCTTGTAGACGCGACCCGCGAGGTCGAACGTGGAACCGTGGCAGGGGCAGAAGAACCCGCCCTTCCAGTCGTCCGGCAGCGACGGCTGTGCGCCGGTCTGGAATCGATCCGAGGGCGAGCAGCCCAGATGGGTACAGATGCCGACGACCACCAGCACCTCGGGCTTGATCGAGCGCATCTCGTTGCGTGCGTATTCCGGCGTGAACTCGTCCGGCTTGCGCTCGGACTTGGGGTCAGCCAGCTGCGGGTCCAGCGACGGCAGGTCGGCGACCTGCTCGGGCGTGCGGCGCATGATCCAGACCGGTTTGCCGCGCCATTCGACGGTCATCTTCTCACCCGGCTTGAGCGACGAAATGTCGGCTTCCACGGCGGCTCCGGCGGCCTTGGCGCGCTCGGATGGCTCGAAACTGCGGATGAACGGGACGGCTGTAAATGCGCCGCCGACAGCTCCAACACAGCTGGACGCGATGATCCACGTCCGCTTGCTGTTGTCGACTGGGGTGTCACTCATGGGAATCCTCAATGAAAACATCGCTCTTGGGTCAGCGCGGGATTGTAGCTGACCGACTCCCCCGCCCGACCGATGGTACTGGCGCAGCGGCGGGCCGCGGGGCCTCATTGTCGCCGCCGGATCCTTTACATTCGGCCCGGAACAAAGCCCGTACACTGCCCGCTGCCCAACAACAGTCAGGAGAAAGCCCCATGAGCATGATGTCCGAGTTCAAGGAATTCGCCCTCAAAGGCAACGTCATGGATCTGGCCGTCGGCGTGATCATCGGCGCCGCATTCGGAAAAATCGTCGACTCGATGGTCAACGACCTGATCATGCCGCTGGTCGGCGCCGTGATCGGCAACGTCGACTTTTCCAGCATGTACGTGATACTGGGCCAGGTGCCCGAAGGTGTCGGTGCCGGCCTGGCCGAGCTGAAGAAGGCCGGGGTGCCGGTATTTGCCTATGGCAACTTCCTGACCATCGCGGTGAACTTCATCATCCTCGCCTTCATCATCTTCATGATGGTCAAGCAGATGAACCGCCTCAAGCGCGAAGCCCCGCCACCGCCGCCCGCGCCGGCCGTGACGCCCGAGGACATCCTGCTGCTGCGCCAGATCCGGGACAGCCTGAAGAAATAGGACTCTGGCCGCTGCGGCCCGGCAACGGGCCGGTCCACGGTTCGCGGCCCGGCCGCGAACCGCGCGCCGCCGTTCCAACCCGCCGTTCCAACCCGCCGCTTCAGCCCCCCGTGGCCGGCCGCGGCGGTGCTGCGGCCAGCTCGCGGGCCATGCGGATGGCCTGCAGCAGGCTGGACGCATCGGCGGCTCCCGTTCCCGCAATGTCGAACGCCGTTCCGTGATCCGGGCTGGTACGCACCAGCGGCAGGCCCAGGGTCACGTTGACGCCCTTGTCGACCCCGAGGTACTTCACCGGAATCAGTCCCTGATCGTGGTACATCGCGACCACGACGTCGAATTCGCCCGGATAGCCGGCGCCGGCCCGGGCCCGCATGAAGACGGTGTCGGGGGCGATCGGACCCGAGACGTCCAGTCCCCGGGCCCGCGCGGCCTCGATCGCGGGAACGATGGCATCGATCTCTTCGGTGCCGAATAATCCGCCCTCGCCTGCGTGCGGATTCAGACCCGCCACCGCCATCCGCGGCCGACGCCCCAGCATCGCCGCCAGGGCGCTGTCGGTGATCAACAGCGTCTGCAGCACCTGGGTGCGGGTCACGGCCTCGATGGCCTGGCGCAACGAGACATGGATGCTCACCAGCACGGTGCGCAGTTCGTCGTTGGCCAGCATCATGCGCACCGGCAGCTCGGACACCGCAACGCCGCCGGCCAGCGCCGCGCGGTGCTGCAGCATCTCGGTATGCCCGGGGAACTGGTTGTGCGGCAGGCCGGCTGCCGCCAGGGACTCCTTGTGCAGCGGAGCGGTCACCAGTGCGGCGATGTCGCCGCGCAAGGCCGCGTCTGCGGCCCAGACGACACTTTCGGCGGCCATGCGTCCGGCCGCGGCACTGACCGCGCCATGCGCAACCACGCCACGGTCGGTGGTCACCTGCAACACGGGGATACAGCGCGGCGGCGTCGCGTGCGCCTCGGACGGATCGTCGATCTCGGCGACCACGAGCGGCACGCCCGCGGATCCGGCGATGCAATGCGTGGCTCGCCGCAGCGTGGCAACGTCGCCCACGACGAAACCGCCGCGGGCCAGCTCCGGCGCATCACGAAACACCTTGGCCACGATCTCGGGGCCGATCCCGGCCGGATCGCCCATGGTGATGGCGAGTGGTTTTTCCATCGCGTTATCAGGCCGGGTTGTCGATGTCGACGAAGGCATGCACCAGCGACAACTGCGCCGCGACGTGGCCGGCCAGCGCCGGTGCGCCATACCGTTCGCTGGCATGGTGACCACACGCCAGGAAGGCCACGCCACACTCGCGCGCGTAATGCGCCTGCGGTTCGGAGATCTCGCCGGTGATGAAGGCGTCGGCGCCGGCGGCGATGGCGGCCTCGAAGTAGCCCTGGGCGCCACCGGTGCACCAGGCGATGCGCCGCAGCGCCCTCCCGTCCCCCGGCACGACCGTGACCGGCCGCTGCAGCGCCGCCTCCACGTGCCGTCCCAGTTCGGCCGCGTCGGCAAACGCACCGGCATCGGTGCGCTCTCCCAGAAAGCCGAGCTCCTGGTCTCCGAACCGTGCGCTGGCCGTCAACCCCAGCCGCAGTCCGAGCTGGGCGTTGTTGCCCCACTGGGGATGGGCATCGAGCGGCAGATGGTAGGCGAACAGGTTGATGTCATGCGCCAGCAACAGCGCCAGGCGCTGCTTCATCCAGCCGGTGACCCGTCCGTCCTGGCCGCGCCAGAACAGGCCATGGTGCACGAACAGCGCGTCGGCGCCGCTGTCGGCCGCCGCCTGGATCAGTGCCAGGCTGGCGGTCACGCCCGAGACGATCTTGCGGATGTCGGATCGTCCCTCGACCTGCAGGCCGTTGGGCCCGTAGTCGCGGAATCGCTCCGGCTGCAGCAGCGCATCGAAAGTCTGCGCGAGAACGAGTCGACTGGTCATTGCGATGTTGGCACCTCGAACAATTACCGGCGTCGCAGCACCGCAGCGTGCGGGGCGACCCGGGCCCGGCCATTGTCGGCCATTTGCGCGCCGGGTCAGGTCACCTCGAGATCGCAGTCGCAACCCGTGTCCAGCGCAATCGAGCGCCGGGCCAGCGCGGCCAGCAGCGGCGCCAGGGGTGTGGCGAGTCGTCGCAGCCCGCGTGGCAGCCGATCGGCCAGGACCTGCGACGGCCGCGAGATCGCCCCACACCGGTACAGGGCTTGCGACGCGTCCCAGCGCAAGGCCGCACAGGCGCCATGGCGGCGACCGCTGAGCACCATTCCGACCGGACAGGGCTGGTCGAGACAACACACGCCGCAGCCGTTGCAGGGGCTCGCGAACGCGGGCTTGGGGGGCGCCGACGGTTCGATGCGGATGGTCTTGTACACGCGGCTCATCGAAGAGGCCGATTGTGCCGTGTCGCGGCGGCCGGCTGTATGGCGACATCGACCGGATGCACACGCCAGCCGTGGTGCAAGACCTACAATTTGCGGATGAAACGCCTGTGGCTTCTATTCGCGCAAACCGCGACCATCCTGCTGGCCGCCTACTTCGTCGTCGGCACGCTGCAGCCCGAATGGCTGGGCCGGCCCGCGACCGGCACCAATACCGTGACCCTGATCCAGGCGCCGACACCGGCGCCGGACAGCGTGCCGGCCGGCAGTTTCCGGATGGCGGCACTCAAGGCCGCATCCGCCGTGGTCAGCATCAACACCAGCAAGACGGCCAGCCGCGACCCGCGCAGCAACGATCCCTGGTTCCGGTTCTTCTTCGGCGACCAGGACCAGGAAACACGCGCCGGCCTGGGCAGCGGCGTGATCGTCAGTCCCGACGGCTACATCCTGACGAACAACCACGTGGTCGAGGGCGCCGACGAGATCGAGGTGATCCTCAACGACAGCCGCAAGGCATTGGCCAAGGTGATCGGCACCGATCCGGAAACCGATCTGGCCGTGCTCAAGATCGAACTGGAGAAGTTGCCGGTGGTCGTGATCGGCAACTCGGACGCGGCGCAGGTAGGCGACCAGGTGCTGGCCATCGGCAACCCCTTCGGCGTCGGCCAGACCGTCACCGGCGGCATCATCAGTGCGCTGGGGCGCAACCAGCTGGGCATCAACACCTTCGAGAACTTCATCCAGACCGATGCGGCGATCAACCCCGGCAATTCCGGCGGCGCCCTGGTCGACACCCAGGGCCACCTGCTGGGCATCAATACCGCGATCTATTCACGCTCCGGCGGCAGCATGGGCATCGGATTCGCCATCCCGATGTCGACCGCCCGGCTGGTCATGGACGGCCTGGTCAAGGACGGAACCGTGACGCGCGGCTGGATCGGCGTCGAACCCAACGACCTCTCGCCCGAACTGGCGGAGACCTTCGGGGTCAAGGCGCGCGAAGGTGTCATCATCACCGGCGTGCTGCAGAACGGGCCCGCCGCGCAGGCCGGCATCCGGCCCGGCGACGTGATCACCGCCGTCGCCGACAACGAGGTGCGCAACGTGTCGGAACTGCTGACCCGGGTCGCCGGCCTCAAGCCCGGCCAGTCATCGCGTTTCAGCGTGCAGCGCCAGGACACGCAGCTCGAGATCGACGTCGTGCCGGGGGTGCGGCCCAAGCCGCGTCGCATCGCGCGCTGACGATCTCATCGATCAGGTTTTCGGCGTCCCGTCGTCGGACTTGGTGCTGTCGTCCTTGTCGCCCTTGTCGTCTTCGTCCGGCTTCTCTTCCGTCTTCGTGTTCTTGATGAACCACGAAGCGGCAAAGATGCCCGCCTCGTAGAGCAGGCACATCGGCACCGCCAGCGCCAGTTGCGAGATCACGTCCGGCGGCGTGATCACGGCCGCGATCACGAACGACAACACGATGAAGTAGCCCCGGAACTCCTTCATCTTTTCGATGCTGACGATGTTCATGCGCGCCAGCAACACGACGACGATAGGCACCTGGAACGCCACGCCGAACGCGATGTACAGGCCCAGGATGGCCTCGACATAGGAGGCGATGTCCGGAGTCGCTGCCACGCTGGCCGGCGTCACGGCCTGGATGAACGCGAACATCTTGTCGAGCACGAACAACTGCACGAAACCGATGCCGCCATACGCCAGTGCACTGCCGAAGAAGATCAGCGGCACGGCAAGACGTTTCTCGTGGCTGTACAGGCCCGGCGAGACGAAGGCCCACAACTGGTACATCAGCCATGGCAGCGCCAGCAACACACCGGCCATCATCAGGACCTTGAGCGGCACGAAGAAGGGCGAGAACACCCCCACCGCGATCAGCTTGGCTCCCGGCGGCATGTGGGCGCGTATCGGTTCGGCGATCAGGTCGATCAGGCCGCTCGGGCTGGGCCAGATCGCCAGCAGGATCATGGCCACCACCAGCCCCGCCATGCTGTAGATCAGGCGGTCCCGCAACTCCACGAGGTGTTGCACGAATGGCTGCTCGGTACCTGCGAGTTCGTCTTCTTTGTTGGTCGAGTCAGTCATCGTGTCGTATGGAACCCGCGCCCGCCGGCACACCCGTGCACAGTGCCGGGCGGGTGCCTGTGGTCAGTCGCTTTTTTTCGGCCGGAACCGGGCCACCCGCGCCGCACCCGATAAGGCGCGGGTCCGGATGCCGTTGCGCGCCTTGTACCAGTTGGGTGTGGCACCTTGCTTGATGCGCCAGCGCTTGTTGGGATGGCGATAGGCCGGGTAACTCGTCGGCATCTCGTATCCGGAGCCGGTCTGGGAATTGTCATCCATGCGCGTGGCATCGGCCCAGGATTTCTCGATCTCGCTGGCATTGCTCTGGATCGTGTTCTCCATGTCCTTGGCCGCTTCGGTGACCGACTCCTTCATCTTCTTGAGCTCGTCGAGCTCCATCGAGCGGCTCACCTCGGCCTTGACGTCGGACACGTAGCGCTGGGCCTTGCCCATCAAGGTGCCGACGGTGCGCGCCACGCGCGGCAGTTTCTCCGGGCCGATGACGATCAGCGCCACGACGCCGATCAGCGCCATCTTGGAAATGCCGAGGTCGATCACGGAGTCTTATCCGAACGCTCAGGACTTCTGCTTGGCTTCCACGTCGATGGTGGTCTTCTCGGACGGCTTGCCGCTATTGGAGACCTGCGACGGCGGCTCGGCCGCCTTGTCGTCGGCCGACGCGGTGCCGTCCTTCATGCCGTCCTTGAAACCCTTGACCGCGCCGCCGAGGTCGCTGCCCATGTTCTTGAGCTTCTTGGTGCCGAACACCATGACGACGATCAGCAGCACGATCAGCCAGTGCCAGATTGAAAACGAACCCATGTCAAACTCCTGTGCAATTAGCCGAATTCTAGACCCCTGGGCCCCGTTACACGGAAAGCCCCCGCCGATCAACCCCGCAACCAGGGGCGTGGTCCGCCCATGACGTGGACATGCAGGTGGTGCACCTCCTGCCCGCCTTCGGCGCCGGTGTTGCTGACGATGCGAAAACCGCCCTCCGGATAGGGTCGACAGCCCTCTTGCAAGGCCAGTTGGGGCGCCAGTGTCATCATGTGCCCCATCAGGCCCGCATGTTCCGGACCCAGCTGCGCGAACGACGGTATGTGCTGCTTCGGCACCATCAGAAAATGCACAGGCGCCCAGGGGTGAATATCGTGGAAGACGTAAATGTGTTCGTCTTCATGCACCTTGCGCGAAGGAATCTGCCCCTGCACGATCTTGCAGAACAGGCAGTCAGGATCATGTGCCACGTCTCGGTCTCCCATCTCAGGCGCCGACCGCCTGGTTGTTGTTCATTGCCACCATGCCCTTGACGATCCGGTACAGGAACCAGATCGACACCAGCAACCATGCCAGCACGCCCGGCATGATGAAAAGCAGGAACAGCGGCGCGGTGAGCAGGTACAACACGCCGGCCATGATCACCGAGCGGATGCGCCAGGAAAAATGCGAGGCCTGCCAGGTGCCATCGGCCTCGGGCCGCTTGACGAGGTCGATCACCAGCGCCACGACCAGCAGCAAGGCGCCGGCCTGGGCGCCCGGCACGATGGCGCCGACGGCCACGATCAGGTGCAGGACATAACTCAACCACCCGACGGACTTCAGCGCCTGCGCCTGTTCCTCGCCCTTGGGTACGACATCGATCACATCATCGGGCATGGTGCTCCTCCCGGTTGACGGCCCACTCACGAGCCTTCGCGCGCAATCGCCTTGCGCAAGGCCTTTTCCTCGATACCGCTGGTGCCTTCGCGCTTGTGCAACTCGGCCAGCACGTCCGCGGGGCGCAGGTCGTAGTGCGCCAGCGCCACCAGGCAATGAAACCACAGGTCGGCCATCTCGCCCACCAGGCGCTGGCGGCCGACATCGACACCCGAACCGGTGTGCAGCGCGAGATCGAGGTCCTTGGCCGCCATCACGGCCTCGGTCGACTCCTCGCCGATCTTCTTCAGGAAGGCGTCCGGTCCCCGGTGCAGCAGGCGCGCGACATAACTCGCATCGGGGTCTCCGCCCCGGTCCGGGCGGCGGCTCTCGATGATGGTCGACAGGCGCGACAGCACCGTGTTCAGGTCGCTGGTGTCGGTGGGGGAATCGCTCATGGACATTTACTTGTAGATCGTTTGCGGATCTTTCAATACCGCATCGGTGATTTCCCAGCTGCGCTGCTCGCCCTGGCCTTCCAGATGCTGGAAGAAGCAGCTGTGGCGGCCAGTGTGGCAGGCGATGCCCGGTTCATGACCGGTCTGCGTCACCCGCAGCAGCACGACGTCGTTGTCGCAATCGAGCCGGATGTCGTGCACCAGTTGTACATGCCCCGACTCCTCGCCCTTGAACCACAGGCGCTGGCGGGAGCGGCTGAAATACACGGCGCGGCCGGATTCGGCCGTCTGCAGCAATGCCTGTCGATCCATCCAGGCGAACATCAGCACGTCGCCCGTTCCCTGCTCCTGGGCGATCACCGGCACCAGGCCCGCGGCGTCCCATTTGACTTGATCCAACCAATTCATGGCCCTATTGTCGACCATGCATGCGCGGCCTGCCGCGGACCGGCCGGCGCACCCGCCCGCTCGCGCTCAGATGCGCACCGCGATGCCGCGACTGCCCAGGTGCTGCTTGGCCTGCAACACGCTGAACTCGCCGTAGTGGAAGATGCTGGCCGCCAAGACGGCGTCCGCGCCACCGAGCGTGATGCCGTCGGCCAGGTGATCGAGGTTGCCGACCCCGCCCGATGCAATGACCGGGATACCGACCGCATCGCTGACCGCGCGCGTCAGGCCCAGGTCGAAACCGGACTTGGTGCCGTCGCGGTCCATGCTCGTGAGCAGGATCTCGCCCGCGCCGCGCCGCGCCATCTCGATGGCCCAGGCCAGTGCGTCCAGGCCGGTATTGGTGCGGCCGCCGTGGCTGTAGACATCCCAGCCCGGCCCGACCGGCGCGCCGTCGGCGCCCGCGCGTTGCTCGTCGCCCGGCAGGCGCCGCTTGGCGTCGATGGCCACGACGATGCACTGCGAACCGTACTTGCCCGACACCTCGTCGATCAGGTCCGGGCGCGCGATCGCGGCGGAATTGAAACTGGTCTTGTCGGCACCGGCGTTGAGCAGCCGGCGCACGTCCTCGACGCTGCGCACCCCGCCACCGACCGTGAGCGGGATGAACACCTGGCGCGCGACGTCCTCG
>JBFIDI010000214.1:0-9318 GCA_041581405.1 Burkholderiaceae bacterium | reverse complement strand
TCGAGCCAGGCGGCTTATCCGGCCTGGCGCGCGACGCCGCCGCTCAAGCGCGCGCGGGTGATGTCCAAGCTCAAGCAGTTGCTCGAGGAACACGCCGACCAGCTGTGCGCGCTGCTGACCGCCGAACACGGCAAGGTCGTCGGCGATGCGCTCGGCGAATTGCAGCGCGGCATCGAGAACGTCGAATACGCCAGCTACGCGCCCGAACTGCTCAAGGGTGAACACAGCAAGAACGTCGGCCCGTCCATCGACTCCTGGAGCGAGTTCCAGCCGCTGGGCGTGACCGCCGGCATCACGCCGTTCAACTTCCCGATCATGGTGCCGCTGTGGATGTGGCCGATGGCCGTGGTCTGTGGCAACACCTTCATCCTCAAGCCGTCCGAACGCGATCCGTCGAGCGCGTTGATGGTGGCCCAGCTGGCGCTCGAGGCCGGCCTGCCGCCCGGCGTGCTCAACGTCGTCAACGGCGACAAGGAAGCCGTCGACGCACTGCTGGCCGACAAACGTATCGCCGCGGTGAGTTTCGTCGGCTCGACGCCGATCGCCGAATACGTCTACGCCACCGGCTGTGCCAACGGCAAGCGCGTCCAGGCACTGGGCGGGGCCAAGAACCATGCCGTCGTGATGCCGGACGCCGACGTCGCCAACGCGGTCAGCGCAATGATGGGCGCGGCCTACGGCTCCTGCGGCGAACGCTGCATGGCCGTGCCACTGATCGTCGCCGTGGGGGATGAAACCGCCGACGCGATGATTGCCGGCCTCAAGACCGAAATCGCCAAGATGAAGGTCGGCCCGGGCAAGGACGGATCGAACGACATGGGTCCGCTGGTCACCAAGCCGCATTTCGAGAAGGTCGTGGGTTATGTCGAGCAAGGCGTCAAGGAAGGCGCCAAGCTGCTGATCGACGGCCGCGGCGTCAAGGTGCCGGCCGGGCACGAGGACGGTTATTTCCTCGGCCCCTGCCTGTTCGACGACGTCAAGCCCGGCATGTCGATCTACCAGGACGAGATCTTCGGACCGGTGCTCGGCATCGTGCGCGTCAAGACGCTGCAGGAAGCCATGGAGCTGATCGACAAGCACGAATACGGCAACGGTACCTGCATCTTCACCCGCGACGGCGAAGCGGCACGTTACTTCAGCGACAACATCCTGGTCGGCATGGTCGGCGTCAACGTGCCGCTGCCGGTGCCGGTGGCCTACCATTCGTTCGGCGGCTGGAAACGGTCCTTGTTCGGCGACCTGCACGCCTACGGGCCGGATGCGGTGCGTTTCTATACCAAGCGCAAGACGATCACGCAGCGGTGGCCGTCGGCGGGGGTGCGCGAGGGGGCGGTGTTCAGTTTTCCGTCGAATCGCTGACCACGACGAACGACGTGTCACCGGCCATGGACACCGTCCATGGCACGTGGCGCGAGG
Source organism: Burkholderiaceae bacterium (assembly GCA_041581405.1). Lineage (GTDB taxonomy): Bacteria > Pseudomonadota > Gammaproteobacteria > Burkholderiales > Burkholderiaceae_C > CAISIP01. The sequence continues at coordinate 7,902 of JBFIDI010000214.1, read as the reverse complement.
CGCGAGGCGCCGGCCCATCACCGCCTTCGCGTCCGGCGGATGGTGGTGCGCACCGGTTGCGCCGCACGTTCGTTCCGTGCCCGGCCGGCGCAATATTCCCGCACACCGGTCGGCAAATTGCCCGAACTGCGCCAATCGGCCCTGGCTTGGGCTAGGATGAAGGGCTGTTCCGCCCCGCGCAGTTCGTCATGAAATATCCGCTTCCCCCCCGTCCGATCCGGCATCGCTACCTGCTTGGCGCCTTGCTGAGTTGCGCCATGGGACTGGCGGTCGCTCCCGCGGCAGGCCAGACCAACGCCAAGGCCTCCGGCTTCTACGAGGATGCCCTGGTCCGGTATGAAAAGAAGGACATTTCGGGCGCCATCATCCAGCTTAAGAACGCGCTGCAGATCGATCCGAACATGCTGCCGGTGCAGTTGCTGCTGGGCAAGGCGCTGATGCAGAACGGGGAGGTCGCTTCAGCCGAAGTGGCTTTCCAGGAAGCGCTACGGCTCGGGGTCAATCGTGCGGAGGTTGCCTTGCCGCTGGGCCAGTCCTACATGGCTCAGGGCAAACACAGACTGGTTCTCGAAGGAAAGATATTCGAGCCGGCCGGCTTGGCGGCGGGTATCCAGTTGCAGCTGTATCTGCTGCGCGCGAAGGTGCATGCCGACCTCGGCAATCCCGACCTGGCAATTCGGTCCATCGACGAGGCACGCGCCATCGACGATCGCGATGTCGACGTCTGGCTGACCGAGATCCCGATCCGTGTCCGCGCGCGGGCGCTCAAGGAAGCCGCTACGGCCGCCGAGCAAGCCTTGGCCCTGGCCCCCGAGTCCGCCGAGGCGCATTACCAGAAAGGCTCCATCGCACATGTGCAAGGTGATCTGCGCAGTGCAGTCACATCCTATGACCGCGCCTTGCAGTTGGAGAAGAAACACGTCGAGGCTCGCGTGGCACGCATCGGTATCGCCATGGACCAAAGTCGCTTTGCGGATGCGGCCAAGGACGTGGCTGAACTGCAGGAGCTTGTCCCCACCGAGCCCCGAGGCGCATACCTGAAGGCCTTGCTGGCGGAGCGATCTGGCGACATAGCAGGCACGCAGGCAGCGCTCAAGCAGGTGACCGAGTTGCTCGATCCCGTGCCCATCGATTTCATCCGATTCCGGCCGCAACTGCTGATGCTCAATGGCCTGGCACATTTTGGCCAGAACCAGGGCGAGAAAGCCAAGCAGTATCTGGAAGCCTTCCAACGCGTGCAAAGCGACAGTCCGGCGTCGAAGCTGCTGGCGCGGCTGTATTTGACGGACGGCAACGCAAGCCAGGCCGCCAGCGTGCTGGAGCCATACCTGCGAGTCCAGCCCAACGACGGGCAGGCCTTGACCTTGCTGGCCTCGGCCTACATGGCAATGGGACGCAACGCCAAAGCAGCGGCACTGATGCAGGACGCGCTCAAGGCCCAGGACAACCCTGCGTTTCGCACCGCGCTGGGTTTGAGCCTCGTAGGTGACGGCAAGGCGGAAAACGGCATCCAGGAACTCGAAGCGGCCTACAGGAAGGATCCGAAGCAAATCCACGCCGCCGTGACGCTGGCACAGTTGTACATCCGCGGAAACCAGGCGCGCAAGGCCGTGCCGATTGCCGAGCAACTGGTAAAGACCCATCCAGGCAGCGCGATCTACCACAACCTGCTGGGCATGGCTCAAGGACAGGCTGGCAATATCCCTGCGGCTCGTTCAGCGTTCGAAAAGGCGATCGCGATCGACGGCAAGCTGGTACAGGCGAAACTCAACCTGGCCCGATTGGAGATCGCCACCAAATCGTATGACTCGGCGTCCCGAAGGCTCGAGGAATTGCTGCAGGCCGATTCGAAATACGGCGAGGCCATGCACGAAATGGCCATCATCGCCGATCGCAAACGCCAGCCTGACGAGGCGCAACGCTGGCTCGAGAAGGCGCGCGATACCGCTGGATCGCGCGACGTGCGCTGGGACCTGGCCCTGGTGGAGTTCCACTTGCGCTATGGACGGCCAGGCGCCGCTTTCGATGCGGCAAAATCGGCGTCTGCCAAGGCCCCGGACGAACTTCCCGTCCTGCTGGCGTACAGCCGCGCGTCGCTGGCCAATGGCGACTCGATCGGCGCCAAGAGCGCATTGAACAGTGCTACCCGATACGCGGAATACGATGCGCCCCTGCAGGTGCAAATTGCGGAGTTGCAGTTGGCGGCCAACAATCCCGGCGGCGCCAACTACAGCCTGGAAAAAGCTTTGTCGAGCCGACCGGGTTTTCTGCCCGCCCAGGCTCTGTTGACACTTGTTGAACTGCGCCAGGGCGAGACGGCCAAGGCAGAAAAACGCGCCCGTGGTCTTCTGGCGCAACACCCCAAACTGGCGATCGGCCATACCTTGCTGGGTGACGTCGCCATGGCGCGTGGTCAAACATCGGCCGCGGCCGATGCGTACCGACGCGCGCATGACATGAATCCCGGGACCGCCTCCCTGTTGCGGCTTTTCAGGTCACTGTCGCGGCAGGACGGTAGCGGACAGGCCCAGCAATTGGCCCAGCAGTGGCTGAAAAAGCATCCGCGCGACATTGCCGTGCACAAGGCGCTGGCCGATTCGCATGCACGCGCAGGCAATTACAAGGCCGCCAGCGACAGCTACCAGGCAGCACTGAAGCTCGAACCCAGTGACGCGGAGGCATTGAACAACCTGGCCAATGTCCAGATCCGGTTGAAAGACCCTGCGGCGATCAAGACGGCGGAAGCGGCACTCGCCAGTGCTCCCGGTAACGCACTGATCACCGATACGCTCGGCTGGGCGCTGTTCCAGAATGGCCAAACGGAAAAGGCGCTGCAGTTGCTGCGGGACGCGCGCTTGCGTCAGCCTGGCAATCCGGACATTCGATATCATCTGGCCGCCGTACTGGCGCATGTGGGCCGCAAGACGGAAGCGCGGCTTGAACTCGATGCGGCGTTGTTGTCGGGCGACGCGTTCGAAAGTGTTCGCGATGCCCGTGCGTTGAAGCAATCGCTGCAATAAGTCCTGTCGGGAATGCCCGACACGCCTTGTCGGGCTGCGGGCCTTGAGAGACGCCGCGGGGCTACGCGTCGTGGCCGGCAAAGTGCCAGGCGTCAGTCACATGAGCTCATGGCGCGCCAACGACACGCATGGACGCAAGACGACCTTGGGGCGGGGCAGCAGAGGCGCAAAAAAGCCGGCATGACAGCCGGCTTTTCGTCGAGGCAAATTACCAGTTCATGCCTTGGCAGTACTCCGGCGTCGCCGCACACCCACGATACCCAGCAACCCAGCCGCCACCAGCGCCAGGGAAGCGGGCTCCGGCACACCGGTTCCCGGCGTGCCACCACCACCGCAGGTTCCGTTCGCGTTGGTCGTGGTGCACTTGCTGGCCACCGCGTAAATCTTCATGTAGTCGTTGCCGTCGGCAATACCCGATTCGCCAGCCTGACGATAGTCGTTGCTGAAGGCACTCAGCAACCACCAACTCGATCCCTTTTGCGCAGAATTCACCGACGTATACGGATTGGTTTTGTCGACCGGCAGGTTTGCATAGTTGCCAACCAACTCCCAGCCGGCAGCAGCCATCGAGGTCAACGAAGACCCGACCGTATTCAGGTTTGCAGGGGGTGTACTGGTGCCGACGTAGCGGAACAACGAGATGTCTGAGTCGCCACTTTTGTAGCCGATGCCGACGCTTGTCAGGATCACGCTCTGCCCGAAACTCAACAGGACGGCTTCTGTATTGCCGTTGTTGTCGATCGCGTGGTTCGGATCCGAGCTACCGTCGGAATTCATCCCCAGACCGCTGTTGGAGTAGTAGTTCAGCAACGCCGATTGCCCGGATGTCGATGCTGTCGTATTCCAGTTTGCGTTGCCGCTGACGTTGGTCGAGTAGGCGCCACTGATATTCAGCGTCGTCTCCGAACTGGTGTAGGAAGTCGTAGCGATATTGTTGGAAGGACTGGAGGTGTTGGCACCACTATCGGTGAACACCCACGTCGATGCCGCTTGTGCAGTGCCGGCAAAACCAAGCCCGATGGCGACAGCCAGCACCAAGGACCGCAACGAATTTTGCTTCTTCATGACCATTCCTTTCGATGCGCCTGAACAACATTGCCAAGACGCCTTGCACAAAAACAAGCAAATTAGGTGCCAATAAAATAAATCGTTTGTTTTCAATTACCTAGGCGTTCCATTTGAACAAACACAACAAGGTGTGTAAAACACCTCGACAGGTAAAGGATTCGACGCCGATCCACTGAAGCTGCGCGTTGGTGTGTCACACCATCCATTCGGCAAACAGGTCTGCGACGGGTTGGGGGCGTCGAGTTCAGCGTGTTTCACGTATTGTCCAGCAGCCCGGTCACGACGCGATAGTGCTTCGTACAAGCGACCATCGACGCCACAGGAAGTTGCCCGCACAATGCGCTGCAGAAAGGTGTCTGCGACCCCAACCTGCAGCCAGTTAGGAGCAATCCATGCTTATAGGACTCCCGAAGGAAATCAAGAACCACGAATACCGCGTCGGCCTGACGCCTGCCAGCGTCCGTGAACTGGTCAGCCACGGTCATGACGTGCTGGTTCAGTCCGGCGCCGGTGCCGCCATCGGCCTGTCCGATGGGCTGTACACCGCCGCAGGAGCCACCCTGGCGCCGGACGCCGGGTCCGTCTTCGCCCAGTCCGAAATGATCGTCAAGGTCAAGGAGCCCCAGCCGCAGGAGTGCGCGATGCTGCGCCCTGGCCAGATCCTGTACACCTACCTGCACCTGGCTCCCGACCCGGAGCAGACCAAGGCGCTGGTCGAATCCGGCGCGATCTGCATCGCCTACGAAACCATCACCGGCCCTGGCGGCGGCTTGCCGCTGCTGGCGCCGATGAGCGAAGTCGCTGGCCGGATGGCGGTGCAGGCCGGCGCGGCACATCTGGAGAAATCCAAGGGCGGCATGGGCGTCTTGCTTGGCGGCGTTCCCGGCGTGCCCGCGGCCCATGTGGTCATCATCGGCGCCGGGGTGGTGGGATCCAACGCCTTGCAGGTCGCCGTCGGCATGGGCGCCCGCGTGACCGTGCTCGACAAGAACGTCGACCGGCTCAGGCAACTCGACCTGGTGTTCGGCAACCGGATCCAGACCGTGTATTCGACAGCGCAAAGCCTGGAGGACGCGGTGCTGGACGCGGAGGTCGTGGTCGGCGGCGTGCTGATTCCCGGTGCCGCCGCGCCCAAACTCGTCACGAAAAAGATGATCGGCGCGATGAAAAAAGGCGCCGTCGTCGTCGACGTGGCAATCGATCAGGGCGGCTGTTTCGAAACCTCGCATGCCACCACCCACGACAACCCGACCTTCGTCGTGGACGGCGTGGTGCATTATTGCGTGGCCAACATGCCCGGCGCCGTGGCCCGGACCTCGACCTTCGCTCTGAACAACGCGACCATCGGCCATGCCCTCGCGCTGGCCGACAAGGGCTGGAAACAGGCGCTCCTGGACGACGAACACCTGCGCCGTGGCCTGAACGTGGCCCAGGGCAAGGTCACGTACGCCGCCGTGGCGCGTGATCTCGGCTACGACCACGTTCCGCCGGCCGAACTGCTGGGCTGATCGACCGGTCCGGCCGGACGACCCGGCCACCATCGCGCGGGACGGTCCGCTGGCCCCGAGCGCCGTCAGCCGCCCTTCAGGCAAGTGGCGACGATGGTTTCGAAATGCGCCGGCGAAGGGCCCTCGAAACCGACGATCTTGCCTTCCTCGTCCCAGCGCCGCAGCCGGATGGCGTCGGCGAAGAACGGCTCGGCCTCGAACGCACGCACCTGCTCGGGCGACATCGGTCCACCTTGCAGCTGGAGCGACAACTTCGAGGCGTCCGACAACAGATCGAAATACCCCGGCTCGGTCGCCGCCAGGTAACGCTTGGCCGCAACGTGCATACGCACCGGTTCGGTCAGTTCGGGACCGAAATATTGCGACAACCACGCCGAGCCGGTCGACTCGTGCTGGGTATCGACACCACGATCGGCGATGTCCTGCGGCAGGTCGTGCAGCAGATGGCCGATGTCGTGCAGGTAGGCGGCGGCGACCAGTGCATCGCTGGCGCCGTCACGCTCGGCGAACGCCGCGCACTGGATCGCGTGTTCCAGCTGGCTGACACCTTCGCCATATCCTTCGTCGCCGCGCCGGGCAAACGCGCCGCGAATCTCCTTCATCACGTCCATGATCGTCTTTCCATCGTCGGGTTGGGACCGACCTTCATTTTCGCGCCTCGCGCAACGCGAACATGCCCGCCACCGCGATCAACGCCGCTCCGGTCACGGTCGTCAGCCGCGGCACCTCGCCGAAGAACAGGAATCCCCACAGCGGCGCCCACAGGATGCCGGTGTATTCGAACGGCGTCACCAGGTTGGCCGGACTGATGCGGTAGGCATGGGTCAGCAGCAACATGCCGGCCGACGCAATGACGCCGCAGGACGCGATCAGCAGGCCATCGACCCAGTTGGGCCAGACCCAGGGCCGGACCAGGAACGAAATGCTGGGATGACCGGCGTCCTCGATGCCCATCCAATGGGTGCAGGCGGCGATGACAAGGGCGCCGGCCAGGAAGACCCCGTTCTGATAGAAGGTCATGACCGACGCGGGTTGCGCGATGCCGATGCGCCGGGCCATCAGCATCGAGGTGGCATACAGCAGGGCCGACATCAGCGACAGCAGCGCCGCCCATTGGAACAACCCGCTGCCCGGCTGCAGGATCACCAGCACGCCGCCGAACCCGACCGTCAGTGCCGCCCAGACCTTGAGCCCGATCTGCTCGCCCAGGAACGGCCCGGCCAGCGCCGTGACGAACAGCGGCACCGTGAAATACAGGGCGACGGCATAGGCCAGGTTCATCGCCGGAAACGCCATGTAGTAGGTGGTGTAGGCCCCGAACATCAGGCCGGCGCGCAACACCAGCGAGCGGAAATGCGGTGTGAAGATCGCGCGCCAACCCGCCTCGAGTTGCACCATGACCAGCAGGATCGGGATCGCGACGATGGAGCGAATCGCGATCACCAGCGTCAGCGGATAGTCGCCGCTGACCTGTTTGACGACAGCGTCCTGCAGCGAAAAGACGAACACCCCCGCGCACAGGAATCGAATGCCACGCGCAGCGTCGGGTTGGATCACGGGGGGAAGGCTGCGGTGGGTCGGTGTTGGCCGTATTGTGCGGTCGCCCCACGCCGCCGAGAGCTCAGCGAATGCGACCTGTTCTGTCACTCATGCGAAAAATCCATGGCGCTCCCGCTCCCCCGGGCCCGCCATGGAACCGGCAGGGAATTATTGGCCGGCGACGACCCGCGCCATCTCCAGCACCTTGCAGGAATAACCCCACTCGTTGTCGTACCAGGACACGACCTTAACGAAGGTGCCGTCCAGCGCCATGCCGGCGTCGGCGTCGAACACCGAGGTGCAGCTCTCGCCGCGGAAATCGGTCGACACCACCTTCTGCTCGGTGTAACCCATCACGCCCTTCATGCTGCCTTCCGAGGCCTTCTTCATCGCGGCGCAGATCTCGGCGTAGGTCGCCTCCTTGGACAACTCGACCGTGAGGTCGACGACCGACACGTCGGACGTCGGCACGCGGAACGACATGCCGGTGAGTTTCTTGTTCAGCTCGGGAATCACCACGCCCACGGCCTTGGCGGCACCGGTGCTCGACGGAATGATGTTCTCCAGGATGCCGCGGCCGCCGCGCCAGTCCTTGTTCGACGGGCCGTCGACCGTTTTCTGGGTCGCGGTGGTGGCGTGCACCGTGGTCATCAGGCCGCGCTTGACACCCCAGTTGTCGTGCAGCACCTTGGCCACCGGGGCCAGGCAGTTGGTGGTGCACGAGGCGTTGGAAACGATGCGGTGCTTCGAGGCGTCGTAGGCCTCGT
>JBFIDI010000213.1:0-9321 GCA_041581405.1 Burkholderiaceae bacterium | reverse complement strand
CGACGAGGCCTTGCAGATCTTCGGCGGCATGGGGCTGATGGCCTCGCTGCCGATCGAGCGTTTCTGGCGCGATGCGCGGGTCGAGCGCATCTGGGACGGCACCAGCGAGATCCAGCGCCACATCATCTCGCGCGCGATGTTGCGCGAACACGGCTCTTGAACCCGCGATGAGCGCAGCATCGGCCGACAAATTGCGCCGCCTGTTCACGCCGCGGCACATCGCGGTGTTCGGCGGCGCCGCGGCGGCCGAGGTCGTGCGCCAATGCCGGGCGCTGGGGTTTTCCGGCGCGATCTGGCCGGTGCATCCGCGCCACGCCGAGATCGAGGGCCTGGCCTGTTATCCCGATGTCGCGTCCTTGCCCGAGGCGCCCGACGCGAGTTTCATCGCCGTGCCGCGCGAGGCCACGATCGACATCGTCGCGCAGCTGGCCGCGCGGGGTGCCGGCGGCGTCGTCTGTTATGCCTCGGGTTTCGCCGAGGTCGGTGGCGCCGGTGTCGCGTTGCAGCGGCGCCTGGTCGCGGCGGCCGGCGACATGGCGCTGGTCGGACCGAATTGCTACGGCATGCTGAACTACCTCGACGGCGTCGCGTTGTGGCCGGACCAGCACGGCGGCGAACGGGTCGGGCGCGGCGTGGCCATCGTTTCGCAAAGCGGCAACATCGCACTGAACCTGACGATGCAGCGGCGCAACCTGCCGCTGGCATACATGGTGACGGTCGGCAACAAGGCCGGCGTGGGCATCGAGACCATCGTCGACGCCTTACTGCAGGACGAGCGCATCAGCGCCATCGGCCTGCACATCGAGGGCCTGGACGACGTGGCGGCGTTCTCGCAGGTCGCGCTGCGCGCGCTGGCGCAAGGGGTGCCGCTGGTCGCGCTCAAGGCCGGCAGTTCGGTGCTGGGTGCCAGCACCACGGTCAGCCATACCGGTTCGCTGGCCGGCCCCGACGTGTTGTACGACGCCTTGTTCCGTCGCCTGGGCATCGCGCGCGTGCGCGACCCGGCCTCCTTGCTCGAGACGCTCAAGCTGCTGCACGTGACCGGCCCCTTGCCGGGCCGGCGCATCGTCTCGGCGAGTTGCTCGGGTGGCGAGGCTTCGCTGGTGGCCGACCTTGCGCAGCCGCGGGGCCTGGAGCTGCCGCCGATCCCGCCGCCCGCGCAGGCGGCGCTGCACGCGGTGCTGGGCGACAAGGTCACGCTGGCCAACCCGCTCGACTACCACACCTACATCTGGGGCGACCTGGCGGCGCAGACCGCGTGTTTCCGTGCGCTGCTGGGCTGCCGTTTCGACCTGCACCTGCTGGTGCTCGACTTCCCCCGCGCCGACCGCTGCGTGTCGGGTGCGTGGCAGACCACGATCGACGCCTTTGTCGTCGCCCATGCGCACGACCCGGTTCCGTGCGCCGTGCTCGCGTCCATGCCCGAAGGCATGCCCGACGGCGTCGCGCGCCAGTTGCTCGAACGCGGCATCGCGCCGATGCAAGGCATTGCCGAATGCCTGGACGCGGTCGGCCTGGCGGCGCAGATCGGCGCGGCGCGCTCCCGGTGCGACGCGCTGCAGCCCGTGTCCGGTGTGTCGCAGGCGGCGGCCTCGCCGCGGGACGGCGGGTCGTTCCGGCCGTTGGATGAAGTGGCGAGCAAGCAGGCACTGGCCGCGCACGGCTTGCGCGTTCCGGAGGCGGTGGTGGTCGCGGATGCCGATGCGGCGGCGGCCGCTGCCGAGCGGCTGGGTTACCCGGTCGTGGTCAAGGCGGTGTCGGCGACGCTGGCGCACAAGACCGAGGCCGGCGGCGTGGCATTGCATCTGCGCGACGCGGCCCAGGTGCGCGCAGCTGCGGCCGCGATGGCGGCCTTGTCCGATCGTTTCCTGGTCGAGCGCATGGCCACGGACGCCGTGGCCGAGATCATCGTCGGCGTGCGGCGCGACCCGCTGTTCGGCCTGGCGCTGACGATCGGCGCCGGCGGCGTGCTGGTCGAGCTGCTGCAGGACGTGGCCACGGTATTGCTGCCGGTGACCCGTGCCGACGTGTCGGCGGCGCTGCGGGCGCTGCGCTGCTGGCCGTTGCTGCAGGGTTTTCGCGGCCGGCCGGCCGGTGACGTTGACGCGCTCGTCGATGCGGTGCTGGCCGTGGCCGCTTATGCACAGGCGCATGCGGCGGAGCTGGAGGAACTGGACGTGAACCCGGTGCTGGTGTTGCCGCAGGGCCGGGGTGTGCTGGCGGTCGATGCAATGATCCGCCTGGCCGCGTAATAGGATGCAGGCATGAACGTTTCCAACCCCGTACGCATGCAGGCCGACGCCGGCATCCTGACCATCACGCTGGACCGGCCCAAGGCCAATGCCATCGACGTGTCCACCAGCCGGGCCTTGTATGCCGCCTTTGCCCGCCTGCGCGACGATGCGGCGTTGCGCGTGGCCATCCTGACCGGCACCGGCCGGTTCTTCTCGGCCGGCTGGGACCTGCATGCCGCCACCGAAGGTGAGGCCATCGACGCCGACCACGGACCCGGCGGATTTGCCGGGCTGACCGAGTTCTTCGATCTGGACAAACCGGTGATCGCGGCCGTCAACGGGTTGGCCATGGGCGGCGGATTCGAACTGGCGCTGGCCGCCGACCTGATCGTCGCGGCCGACAGCGCGGAATTCGCGTTGCCCGAGGTCAAGCTGGGCATGCTGGCCGATTCCGGCGGCGTATTGCGATTGCCGCGCCGCTTGCCGCGTGTCATCGCCAACGAATTGCTGATGACCGGCCGGCGCATGGGTGCGGCCGAGGCCGGGCAATGGGGACTGGTCAATCGCGTCGTGCCCGCGGTCGACCTGATGGACGCGGCCCGCGCGCTGGCCGCGCAGATCGTGGCCAGTGCGCCGCTGCCGGTCGCCGCGCTCAAGCAGGTGCTGCGGGCCACGGACGCGCAGCCGCTGGAGCAGGCCTATCGCACGCTGCGTGGTGGCGGCCTGCCGGCGTATGCGGCGATGCTGGTGTCCGACGACGCCCGGGAGGGCCCGCTGGCGTTTGCGGAGAAACGTCCGCCGCGCTGGCGCGGGCGCTGACGGCGGCTGCGGCGCGCGCGGCCGGCCGGCCGCCAGCACGATCAGGGCGTACCGGCCTGCGCGCACACCGCGCGCATGGTCTCGCGCAACCACTGGTGGGCCGGGTCGGCCTGCAGCCGGGGGTGCCAGATCAGCGACACCGGAATCTCGGGGACCGGCACCGGCAACGCGAAACAGAACATGCCTTCGCGCATCGTGCTGGTGTGGCGTTCGGGCACGGTGGCGACGATGTCGCTTGCGCGGGCCAGGGCCAGCGCGGCGGAGAATCCGCCGACGACGGCGACGATGTCCCGGTGCAGGTCCAGTGGCGACAAGGCCTCGTCGATCGGGCCGGTGTCGCGGCCGCGCCGCGAGATCAGCACATGGCGGCCGGCGGCATACCGCGCGGGCGTGATCGTGCCGCGGCACAAGGCGTGCCCGGGCCGCACGGCGCCGATGAAGCGATCCCGGAACAAGGCCTGCACCCGGACCTCCGGGCCCATGCCGTCGCCGATCACGCCGGTTTCCATGTCCACCAGGCCTTCGCGCAGCGGCGTGCTGTCCTTGTCGACTTTCTGCACGAAACGCAGCCGCACGCCGGGCGCCTGCGCGCCGACGCGCGCCAGCAGGGCCGGGCCGAAGTTCTCGACGAACCCTTCCCGGGCGCGGATCGTGAACGTCCGGACCAGTTGATCGAGCCGGGGTTTCTCGGCCGGGCGCAGCGCCGCTTCGCCGTCCTGCACCAGCAGCCGGACCCGTTCGCGCAGTTCGAGCGCCCGCGGCGTGGCGACCATGTCGCGTCCGGCACGCACCAGCAGCGGGTCGCCGGTGGCGTCGCGCAGGCGCGCCAGCGCGCGGCTCATTGCCGACGGGCTCAGTTGCAGGCGCCGGGCCGCGCGCGCAACGCTGCCTTCGGCCAGCAAGGCGTCGAGCGTGAACAACATGTTGAGATCGGGCCGCGACATGGGCGGAACATACCACCATGCGGGCCGGATGTGGCGTCGCGTGCACGCATAACGTGCAGCACGTGCGTCTTCCGCAATGGTGTGGTGCCCACTATCGTTCAGACACGCTCCCATCCCGGGTGCAACCATCAACGGAGTTCATCGTGAAATCGCATCGTGAAGAGTCCCAGGTGGCCGGCGCGAATCGCGCGGCGCTGCCCGCGCAGGCCCGTTGGGCCATCGCCAGCCTTTCCTTGTCCATGTTGTTGTCGGCACTGGGCACCAGCATTGCCAACGTCGGCCTGCCGACGCTGGCGCAGGTGTTCGACGCGCCGTTCGCGCAGGTGCAGTGGGTGGTGCTGGCCTATCTGCTGGCCATCACCACGGTGATCGTCAGCGTGGGGCGCCTGGGCGACCTGTTCGGCCGGCGCCGTCTGCTGCTCGGCGGCATCGGCGTGTTTGGGCTGGCTTCGCTGATGTGCGCGCTCGCGCCGTCGCTGGCCTGGCTGGTCGCGGCGCGCGCGCTGCAAGGGGTCGGCGCGGCCGTGATGATGGCGCTGACCATGGCCTTCGTCGGCGACACCGTGCCCAAGGACCGTACCGGCAGCGCCATGGGGCTGCTCGGCACGATGTCCGCCGTCGGCACGGCGATGGGCCCGTCGCTGGGCGGCGTGCTGATCGCCGGCTGGGGCTGGCCGGCGATCTTCTTCGTCAACCTGCCGCTGGGCGTGCTGGCCTGGGTGCTCGCGCGGCGATTCCTGCCGGCGGACCGGGCCGCCACTCCCGGGGGCGGCGCCCGTCTGGACCCCGTGGGCACGGTGTTGCTGGCGACGACGCTGGCCGCCTACGCACTGGCGATGACGGCAGGCGCGGGTCGCTTCGGCCCGGTCAACCTGGTGTTGCTGCTGGCGGCCGCGGTCGGCGGCTGGTGGTTCGTGCGCATGCAGGCCCGGGTCGCGACGCCCCTGGTGCCGCTGGTCCATCTGCGCGATCCGGCGCTGCGCGCGGGGTTCGCGATGAGTGCGCTGGTCACGACCGTGGTCATGGCGACGATGGTGGTCGGGCCGTTCTACCTGTCCGGCGCGCTGGCGCTCGATGCCGTGCACCTCGGGCTGGTCATGTCCTGCGGCCCGCTGGCCGCGGCCGTGACCGGTGTCCCGGCCGGTCGACTGGTGGATCGTCTGGGTGCGCACCGCGTCACCATCGCCGGACTCGTGGCGATGGTCCTCGGGGCCGTGGCCATGGTCCTGGCGCCGCGGGCACTGGGCGTCGTGGCCTACGTCGTCCCCCTGATGGCCATCACGGCCGGTTATGCGGCGTTCCAGACCGCCAACAACACGGCCGTCATGGGCCAGGTCGGGGCTGCGCAACGGGGCGTGGTCTCCGGCCTGCTCAACCTGTCGCGCAACCTGGGGCTGATCACCGGCGCGTCCGTGATGGGCGCGGTCTATGCGTTCGGAGTGGCGACGGCGTCGCCGCTGCTGGCCCGCGCCGACGCGATCACCATCGGCATGCGCCTGACGTTTGCGGCAGCCGCGTTGCTGGCCACGGTCTCGCTGCTGATCGCGACGGCGGGATGGTTGCGTTCGCGCGGTGCCACGGTGGTGCGCGATCCGGCACCGGTGCCCGGAACGTCGCGGCAATGACCCGTTTTGGCGGGCGCTACCGGCCAGGCCCGACCGATCCGTCGCAGCGGGCGCAGCCTTGTCCCGGCCAGGGACAAACGGCTGCCGCCGTGCGGCAATCTGGCGTGGCACGCACAATCGAAGCTTGGCGCCGCACCTGGACGGCGCCACCGAAACGAAAGATTCCGACATGCACCATGCCTCCCTGTTGCCCCGCCATCCCGTACCGGCGCTGAACCTGCCACTGACCACCGAAGGACGGTTCGTGCTCGGCGCGGCACCGGGCAAGACCTTCGACCTGCTGGTGTTCTACCGCGGCCTGCATTGCCCGATCTGCGCCAAGTACCTGATCGAACTCGAGCGCCTGTCCGAGGAGTTCGGCAAGCGCGGCGTGCAGCTGGTGGCGATCAGCGGTGATGACGAGGAACGCGCGAAGCAGATGGCCGACAAGGTCAGCGCTAAGGGCGTGGCGTTTGCCTACGGCCTGAGCCTACGCAGCGCGCGCCAGTGGGGGCTGTACATCAGCGCCGGCCGCGGCAAGACCTCGATCGGCATCGAGGAGCCGGAACTGTTCAGCGAGCCGGGCGTGTTCCTGGTGCGGCCCGACGGCACCCTGTATTACGGCGCGGTGCAGACGATGCCGTTTGCGCGGCCGCAGTTCCAGGACCTGCTGGCGGCGGTCGATTTTGCCGTTGCGAAAGACTATCCGGCGCGCGGCGAACATACGGCGCCGGTCTGAACCCCTGGCGCGTCACGGCGTCGGATGCTGCCGGGTTGCCGGCAATACGTGGCGTGCGGCCTGCGACAACAACGTGGCGATCTCCGGCCGCACGGCCATGGCGCTGAAGGCGCTGACATCGCTGCGGCCGCTGTTCCCGATCGGCAACCGGCCGGTCGCGTGACCCAGCGGAACCAGCGCCAGCCGCAACAATTGACCCGAGACTTCCCGCGGATCGCGGTGCGGCGGGCCTAGCTGGCGCTGAGCCGGCGCCGCATTTCGCCGACCGCACTGTCCACCGTCGTGAGCACCGGCAATCCGGTGCGTTCGGCCACGAGCTTGCGTGCGCGCGCCATGCTGAACTGGGCCAGCGCGATCACCGCGCAACCCTTGTTCACCAACCGTTCGGCCGCCGAGACGACGAGTGCATCGTGGCGCGCCGTGTCGCCGGCATTGAGCGCCACCATCGCGTCCGTGACCAGTTCGGACTCCAGTTCCGCTCCGACGGGAAACTCGGCCGGCATGCTGCGCAGCGTCGGCGCGAAGCTGGCGACCAGGCCGATGCGTACGCCCAGGCTGGCGGCCTGGGCCACCATGGCCTCGTTGGGCTTGAGCACCGGCAGCGGGGCATGACGCGTCGCCACGGCGTCGATGCAGGGGCCGAACGCCGAGCAGGTGAACAGGATGCCGTGGCTGTTGCAGTCGACCGCGTATTGCGCCAGCCGGGCGAATCGTTCGTGCATGGTCGCGTCCAGTCCGGCGCCGCTGGCCGCCAGGTCCGCGGACAGGCTGTCGTCGAGCAGGTTCATGCGCGTGGCCTGTGGCCATTCGCGCGCCATCGCCTCGTTGATCGGCGCCACCGAATGCGCCAGCGCATGGATGAGTGCGATCCGGGTCATGGGTCCGTCCTGGTGGCCGCGTGGATGCGGCTGCCCGGCTTCATGCCGGCTTGGCGACCGGCGCCGGAGGTTCCCGGCGGCGGCGCGCCCGTTGCATCAGCACGATCAGGCCCAGCACTCCGAGTGCGGGCACGAACATCCACTCCTTGTCCGGCCGGTCCGCGGCCACCTCGACCTGGGTGATGTCGAAACCCTGCTCGATACCGAGTTTCTCGGCCGTGGAGCCGAACTGCACCACCGCCACCTGCATCTTGTCGCCGAGCGGCATCAGTTGCAGGCCGACCCGCTTGAGGCGTTCGGGCGCCGTGCCTTCGGCTCCGAGCGGCAGCAGCACGCCCTTCTTGATCTCCTTGCCATCGAGGTTGATGCCTTCGATCCAGATGCGCTGGCGCGCGTCGGCGGGCGCCTTGGCGATCAGTTCCGTGAGTTCGTTCGCCGGGTGCCGTTCGAACGGCGGGTAGACCATGTCCCACCAGAAGCCGGGCCGGAACAGCGTGAAGGTCACCAGCAGCAGCACGATCGATTCGTACCAGCGCGAACGCACCATGAAATAACCTTGCGTGGCCGCCGCGAACACCAGCATCGCGACGGTGGCGCTGGCCACGGTCAGGACCAGGTGCCAGGTGCTGTCGATGCCGATCATCAGCAACTGGGTGTTGAAGATGAACAGGAAGGGCAGGATGGCGGTGCGCATGCTGTAGAAAAACGCGGTCACGCCGGTCTTGATCGGGTCGGTGCGTGCGATCGCCGCCGCCGCGAACGAGGCCAGCCCCACCGGCGGCGTCACGTCGGCCATCAGGCCGAAATAGAACACGAACAGGTGGACCGCGATCAGCGGCACCAGCAGGCCGCTTTGCGCGCCCAGTTCGACCACCACCGGCGCCATCAGCGTCGAGACCACGATGTAGTTGGCCGTTGTCGGCAGCCCCATGCCCAGGATCAGGCTGATGAAGGCCACCAGCAGCAGCATGATCATCAGGTTGCCGCCCGAGAGCAGCTCGATCACCTCGGTCATGACCAGGCCGATGCCGGTCAGCGACACGGTGCCGACGATGATGCCGGCCGCGGCGGTGGCCACGCCGATGCCGATCATGTTGCGGGCACCGGATTCCAGTCCGGCGATCAGGTCGGCGAATCCCACCGACAAGGCGTGGCCGACGTTGCCGCGTCCGCGCAGCACCGCCATGATCGGTCGCTGCGTCACCATGACGAAGATCATGAAGGCGGTGGCCCAGAACGCGGAGAGCGCCGGCGACATCTGCTCGACCATCAGGCACCAGATCAGCACCACGACCGACAGCAGGTAATGCAGCCCGGACTTGAGCGTGGGCGCGGTCTCGGGCAACTCGAACACCGGCGCATCCGGGTCGTCGAGTTCGAGTTCGGGTTGGCGCGAACCGATCCACAGCAGCGACAGGTAGGCGGCGAGCACCCCCACGCCGATGATGTAGATCGCAGCCGCACCGGCAGCGCCCTTGACCCAGCCGATGCCGTAATAGACGATGCCGGCCAGCACGATGAAGCCGGCCACCGTCATGCCGAACGACACCAGTCGCTGGCTGGCGGTGGAACTGCCGCGCCGCGGCAGGCCTTGCAGGTTGGCCTTGAGCGCCTCCAGGTGCACGATGTAGAACAGCGCGATGTACGAGATGATGGCCGGCAGGAACGCGTGCTTGATCACCTCGGTGTAGGTGATGCCGACGTATTCGACCATCAGGAAGGCCGCCGCGCCCATCACCGGCGGCATGATCTGGCCGTTGACCGAGCTCGAGACCTCGACCGCGCCGGCCTGGTCGGGCCGGTAGCCGACCCGCTTCATCAGCGGGATCGTGAAGGTGCCGGTGGTCACGACGTTGGCGATCGACGAACCCGAGATGATGCCGGTGGCCGCCGACGACACGACCGCCGCCTTGGCCGGGCCGCCGCGCATGTGGCCGAGCAGCGCGAATGCGCTCTTGATGAAGTAGTTGCCCGCGCCGGCCCGGTCCAGCAACGAGCCGAACAGCACGAACAGGAAGATGAAGCCGCTGGACACACCCAGCGCGACGCCGAACACGCCCTCGCCCTGCATCCAGAAGTGCCACAGCGCCTTGCCGGCAGAGG
>JBFIDI010000212.1:0-9348 GCA_041581405.1 Burkholderiaceae bacterium | reverse complement strand
GGCAGCCGGGCCCGGCGGCTGTCGAAGATCCTCGGGCGTGCCGACCTGATGGTCAAGGTGCGCGGCGTCAACGTCTTCCCCGAGGCCATCGCCGCGGTGATCTCCACCGAGCCACGCAGCACGGGCGAGTTCTTCTGCACGGTCGAGCGGGTCGGCCCCGACGGGCGCGACGAGATGGAGGTCTCGGTCGAGGTCCACACCGGCCACGATGCCGACGCCTTCCGCGCCGACATGGAACAACGCCTGAAGGACGTGCTGGGCATCAAGGTCGGCGTACGCGCGACCGAGCCGGGCGCGCTGGCCGCGCTGACCGGCACCACCAGCACCTCCAAGCCCAGGCGCATCCTGGACCAACGAACGACCGAGGCACGGACATGAACATCATCGACATGCATACCCACTGGGGGACCGAAAAGGGTTATGCCCTGAAGGATCCCCGGGAGCTGGCCATGCAGGAGAAGAACTGGAAGCAGGCCCCGTCGTATGTCAGCGAAAGCGAAATGGCGGACCACTTCCGGCAACTGGGCATACGGGTGATCCTGGATTTCGGCTTCACGCGTTACCTGCCCATCGACGAAGTCAAGCCCTACCACGACTACGCCTTCCAGTTCGCGCGCGACAACGCCGACGTCGTCGTCGGCATCTGGGTCACGCTCGACCCGCGGCACGGCGCAAAGGCCATGGACGAGATCAGGCGTTGCCAGGATGCCGGCATCGGCTTCGTGGGTTTCGTCGCCGCGGCCGCCCCGCTGGGTTTCGCGCCGAGCAACGAGGTGTTGTTTCCGTTCTACACGATGTGCGCGGACACGCGCACGCCGGCATTGATCACGGTGGGGTATTCGGGCATCGGAGCCGGCCTGCCCGGCGGCAACGGATTCCGGCTGGAGAACGGCCACCCCCTGCACGTGGACGCCGTGGCGGCCCAGTTCCCGGAACTCCGCATCCTGGCCGGGCGTCCCGCCTGGCCCTGGCAAAGCGACATGATCGCCGTGCTGCGCCACAAGGCGAACGTCTGGTACGAGTTGCATGGCACCTTGCCGCGCCACTTCACCGACGAGCTCAAGAAGGAGATCGGCCGGGGCCTGCAGGACCGGGTCATGTTCGGTGGCGACTATCCGCTGTTCCGGTACCCGAAGCTGATCGAGGACTGGAACGCGCTCGGGTATTCGCCGGCCATCATGGAAAAGATCTTCCATGCCAACGCGGAACGATTCATCAACGGGGGAGATTGACACATGGACCTGGGTCTGTCGGGGAAAGTCGCATTGGTGGGCGGAGCCGCCCAGGGAATCGGGCTTGGCATCGCGCGCATGCTTGCCGCCGAAGGCGTCAGCCTCGGCCTGGTCGCGCGCAGGCCGGACAAGCTGAACGAGGCGGCCGAGGCCATACGCAAGGACTTCTCCGTCGGCGTCGAGACCATCCCCGGCGACGTGGCCAGCGCGACCGACAACCGGGCGGCCGTCGACGCCACGTTCAAGCGGTTCGGCCGGCTCGACATCCTCGTGAACAACGACGGCGCGCCGCCGCTGGGACCGGCCCTGGATTTCGACGACACGGCGTGGGAGAAGGCCGTGCAACAGAACCTGATGAGCGTGGTGCGCCTGTGCCGGTATGCGATCCCGCACATGCGGTTGAACGGCGGCGGGCGGATCATCAACATCACGGCGGCCTCGGTCAAGCAACCGCCGGTCAGGCTGGCCCTGTCGACCTCCACCTGGGCCGGTGTGATCGCGTTCTCCAAGACCTTGTCGCGCGAGGTCGGCGAACACGGAATCACCGTCAACACCATCTGCCCCGGCTTCATCCAGACACCCCGGTTGCAGAAGGCCAGCGAGCGACAGGCCGCGCAGGAAGACATCGACTTCGACGAAGTCATGCGCAACCGGATTCGGCAGATCCCCGTCGGGCGCGTCGGTGCGCCCGACGACATCGCGGCTTTTGTGGCGTTCTTGGCGTCCGACCTGAGCGGATTCATTACCGGCACCACGATTCAGGTGGATGGTGGCATGACAGCGGCCCTGATGTAGGCAGGGCCTGTCGCACCGTTCCGTGGTCCAGCAGTCAACTCGAGAGGAATGATCATGTTCAACACACCAGGCTTCATGGGAAAGGCGGTGCTCGCCGTCGTGCTGGGCGCCGCGACCTTGGCGGCCTCGGCACAGACGCCCTTCCCGACCAAGTCGATCCGTTTTCTCGTCCCGTACCCGCCGGGCAGCGGCACGGCCGTCGCGCGCATCGTCGGCGACAAGCTGGCGGAACGATGGGGGCAAGCGGTCGTCATCGACAGCCGACCGGGCGGGGACACGATCATCGGCGCCGACATCGTCGCCAAGTCGCCGCCGGACGGACATACCTTCATGCTCATCTCGGGCTCGCACATCACGCTGCCGCTGCTGCACCTGAAGGTGCCATTCGATGCGATGGCGGACTTCGCACCGGTGTCGACGTTGACCTCCAGCGAACTGGTGCTCGCCGCTTCGCCCGCGTTTCCGTTCAACACGCTGAAGGAGCTGATCGATTCGACCAAGTCGCAACCGGGACGATTCTCGTACGCACACTCGGGCAAGGGCGGCCCCTCGCACATCGTGGCCGAACTGTTCAACCAGGGTACCGGCGCGAAACTGCGGGCCGTGCCCTACAAGGGCTCGGGCCCGGCGGTCACGGACCTGCTGGGCAGCCACGTGGACCTGTTCTTCGGCCCGCCGTCGGTGCTGACCCAGCACATTCTTGCGGGCAAGCTCAAGGCTCTCGCCATCACGGGTGATTCGCGCCTGTCGACATTGCCCGCGGTACCGACCTTCGCGCAGGCCGGCATGCCCGATTTCGGCGCATCGAAGAACTGGTACGGCGTGCTGGCGCCCAGGGGGACGCCGAAGGACGTGGTCGACAAGATATCCCAGCATATCGGCGAGATCCTGTCCGAGAAGGACGTGCGTGCCAGCCTGGAAGCCCTGGGCTTCACGCCGTATATTTCCACCGCCGCGCAGACCGAAAGCCTGATGCAGGCGGAACTGGAGAAGATCAAGCGCGTGATGAAGGCCGCGGACATCCGACCCGAATGACCGCACCCGCCCGCCCCGGCCATGCCGGGGCGGCGCACCGCGTTCGCGCCCCCGACGGGCAGGTTCCCGCCATCCGGCAACACAGGTTCTGAAAAATCATGATATCGATTGGCAGTCGCGCATTGTGGACAAAGGCCCGCCGCTCGCTCAGGCAGCCGGACGGAGACTCCATCTTCAAGGGGGAATGGTTGTCGTCCGGAGAAGGACCGGGCATCGCGCCGACCGTGTTCCTGGCGGAACAGCCGCCCCACTACCACTTCCCGCCGCACTTCCACCGGGTCAACCAGTTCCAGCTGTTCGTGGACGGCGACGGAACCCTGGGGCGCACGGCCGTGCGGCCGCTCGTCGTCCATTACGCCGGGGCCTACACCGGCTACGGTCCCATCGTGTCCGGCGACAACTGGCTGAAGTACTTCACCGTTCGCGCCCAGTTCGAGACCGGCAACGTTCCGCTGGAACGCGCGCGCACGGAGATGCTGCGGGGCCCGAAGCGCCATGCGCACACCGACCCGGTCGCGCTGCGCTCCGAAGCGGCCATCTCGGCATTGACCGACGCCGTCACGACCACGCTGATGGCGCCCGGCGACGACGGCCTGGGTGCGAGCCTGGTCGGCCTGGGCCGCAATGCCGGGTACCCGGTGCGCCATCTCGATGCCAGCGTCGGCCAGTTCGTGTTCGTCATGGGCGGGGCCTTGCACTGCGGCGAGAACACGCTGGAAAAATGGGAGCCGCTGTACATACCCCATGGCGAGTCCGCCGCATTGCGCGCCGGCCCGGCCGGTGCCGAGATCCTCGTCCTCTCGATGCCGGAACTGGACCCCGCGTATCGGCAGGAGCCGACAACCGCCACGCCGCCGGGGTGAGCCCGGACCTGGCGCGCGCCATGTCGCCCGGCCCGCCGGCCGGCCGGCGTATCGCCTCGACAACGGCCTGGCGCAGGGCGCCGTCCGTCTGCGAGCACAATGCGGACCTGCCGTGGCCGTGACGGCGACCATACCCGCAACGGCGGGAAACGGGTGGACGTCCCGGCACGGACCATGCATTCCCCATCGTGACCGACGAGAAGATGACATCCGCGACCGCTCCCATCGAACCGACCCGTCCCACCACGTCGACCCAAGGTGTCGCCCTGATCGTCGCCGCGGCATTTTTCATGATGCTGCTCGACGGCGCCATCCTGAACACATCGTTGCCGCTGATGGCCCAGGGTCTGGGCGTCACGCCGCTAGCCCTGACCGCCAGCATCACGGTCTACCTGCTGGCGGCCGCGGCGGTCATCCCCACCAGCGGCTGGCTGGCCGACCGCTGGGACGCCCGCCGCGTGTTCGCGATCGCCATGGCCACGTTCACGCTGGCGTCGCTCGCCTGCGGCCTGGCCCAGGACCTGGGCCAGCTGGTGGCGGCACGGGCCCTGCAAGGCATGGCCGCCGGCGTGATGGCGCCGGTGGGGCGCACCCTGGTGTTGCGCAGGGCCGGCAAGTCGGAGGTGATGGGCGCCATCGCGACCATCGTCTGGCCATCGCTGCTGGCGCCGGTGCTGGGCCCGCCGCTGGGCGGCTTCATCAGCACCTATGCCTCGTGGCGCTGGAACTTCTTCATCAACGTCCCGGTGGGCCTGCTCGGACTGCTGGCGGTCTGGCGGTGGATACCGCGCATGGCCGTGCCACGGCCGCCGACGCTGGACTGGCTCGGCAGCGTCCTGTGTGCCAGCGCGCTGGTATTGCTGCTGCTGGGCCTGGAGCGCAGCGCCCAGGCGGGAACCCATTTGTCGGACTGGGCCTGGCCCATGGCGATTGCCGCCGCCGGTATCGGCATCGGCGCGCTGGCCTTGCGCCACCTGCGCAGCACGCTGCATCCGGTCGTCAGCCTGGCGCCCCTGCAGGTCCGCAGCTTCTCGATCGCCACGATTGGCGGCGGCACCTTGTTCATGACCTGCATGCAAGCGGCGCCGTTCCTGTTGCCGCTGATGTTCCAGCTCGCGTTCGGCATGGGCGCGGTCGAGGCCGGCCTGATGACGCTGGCGTATTTCCTGGGCAACCTGCTGATGAAGTCCGTCACCACCCCGGTGCTGCGCCGCTGGGGTTTTCGCCGCGTCATGATCGTCGGCGGCACCCTGGCGGCCGCGACACTGGTGGGTTGTGCGGCCTTGCAGGGCGACACGCCCCTGACGTTCAGCGTGGCCCTGCTGGTGGCGGCCGGAGCGATGCGCTCGATGCAGATGACCTCGCTGAACACCCTGGCGTTTGCCGACATCGAGCCGGAGCACCGCGGCGCGGCCTCGACCCTGACGACGATGTTCGCGCAACTCGCCGCGGCCATGGGCGCGGCCACGGGAGCCATGGTGCTGGCGCTGTCGCAGATGGCCCACGGCCGCGACGCGCTGGCGGCCAAGGACTTCCGCGTGGCATTCATCGTCATGGCCGTGCTGGCCCTGGTGGCGGTCGCCGGCTTCCAGCGCCTGTACCCGGACGATGGCGCCGAGGTCAGCGGGCACCAGCTTGCGGGCAAGGGCTGAGCCGGACGACTCAGGCCGCCCTGACGCCGGCCAACTCCTCGCGCAGCGCCTTGACCAGCGCATGCGCGGCCCCGGCACGGGGATGGGACTTGCGCATCGCCGCATGCCAGCGCACCGACAGGCCGCCGCGGGTGACGCGGATCAGGCGCAGCTGCGGATCGTCGATGGCCGCCGGCAGCGCCCAGCGGCTGAGCACGCTGACGCCCCGATTCACGCGCACCATCTCGATCACCGCCTCGGTCAAGCCGACCTGCAGAAAACGCGCCGGTTCCACGCGCGCGGGCCGGAACAGACGTTCGTATTCCAACCCCGGCTCCGGCGTGGTGCTCGACGTGATGTAGGTCTGGCCGGCCAGGTCGCGGGCCGTGACGAACGGTTTCGCGGCCAGCGGATGGGCCGACGACACCAGCGCCACCAGGTCGTCCTCGAACAGCAGCTGCGAAGACACGTCGGCGCGCGCCACCTTGCCGGCGACGATGTCGATGTCGATCCGTCCGTCGAGCAAGGCCTGCAAGGGAGGCCCTGCGGCACCGGGCACCAGTTCGACCTCGACCTGCGGATGGCTGCGCCCGAACCGATCGAGCACACGCGGCAACCAGCGGAAATTGCCGCTGTTGCGTGACCCGACACGGACGATCTCGCGCACGCCGGCGGCCAGCCTGCGGCAATCGCTCTCGGCCGCCTCCAGCTCCCCAAGAATGCGGCGGGCGCCTTCCAGCAGGCGCTCGCCGGCCGCGGTCCAGCGCAGGCTGCGGCCCTCGCGCTCGAACAACACCGCGCCGGCGCGGCGCTCGAGTTCCTGCAGGCGATACGTCATGGCCGGCTGGGTCAGGTGCAGCAGCCGCGCCGCCTGCTGCACGCCGCCCGCGGACGCCAGGGCCACCAGCGCGGCCAGGTGATCGATGTTCAGGCGGGGTCGCAACATGGTTTCCAATATATCAGCGCTTTCTATGCGAGACGCATGCACTATCGATTGGCCAGCGGCGCCGCGATTGCCTACCATGGCACTTCGTTCACGCCCCTGAAAGATGTTCCCATGACCCTCGCACACGACGCCATCCACTGGGACTGCAACTTGCAGTCGACACTGCCCGGCCTGTGGCTGGACGCGCGTGCCGACGAAGCGGCGCTGGCGCTTGCGACGACCCGCGCGTTGCGGCAATACGGCTTTGCGCTGGTGCGCGGCCTCGATCCGGATCCCGGGCGCACCGAGCGCGACCGCGTCGCACCACGGCTGAACCGCTTCGGCGCGGCGCTGGGCACCATCATCCGGCAAAACCGCCAGGGATCGCTGCTCGAGGACATCCGCGACTTCAGCGACACCGATGCCTTCGACAACCGGGGTTACCGCTCGCCGGGCGAGTTGTCGCTGCACACCGACCCGCCGTCGATGCTGGTGCTGCATTGCCTGCGGCCCGCGCGCAGCGGGGGCGACAACACGCTGGTGAACGTGCAGGCCATGCACGGCCACATGGCGCGCCACCATCCGGAGTTGCTGCGGGAACTGGAGCGCGGGTTCCGCTACTGGATACCGTCGGAGACCGAAGCCGGCGCCGGCGAAGCCTCGCCATGGCGGCGGCCGGTGCTGATGGTGCGCGACGGCGTGGTCAGCTGCGTGTATTACCGGCCCTATATCGAAATGGCGGCACAAGCCGCCGGCGAGCCGCTGTCGCCGCTGGCCGTGCGGGCGCTCGACACCTACGACGGCCTGGCCGGCGACGCCCGGTTCCAGATCCAGCTGCGGCTGGCCGCCGGCGACACGATGGTGTTGCACAACCGGGCCGTGCTCCATGCCCGTGGCGCCTACGAGGACTGGCCCGATGCGGCGCGGCGGCGCCACCTGCTGCGCCTGTGGATCGACGCCCCCGCGATCCGGCCGGCGCAGCCCGAACACGAGCTGGGCGACTTCTTCGCCGAACCGGCAACGGCATGAATCGCCGGCACCGGCCGGCGGGTCACCCGGACGTGTCGCGGCGGGACTCAGCCGCGGGGCAAGCCCGCGGCCTCGCGTGCCAGCTGCGTGATACGCGCCCAGTCGCCCCGGGCCAGCGCATCGGCCGGCACCAGCCACGATCCGCCGACACACACGACGTTGGGCAGGGCCAGGAACTCGGCCGCGTTCGCTGGCGACACGCCGCCCGTGGGGCAGAAACGCACGTCGCCGAACGGTCCGCTCCAGGCCTTGAGCATCGCCGTGCCACCGGCCTGCAATGCCGGGAAGAACTTCAGTTCGCTCAGGCCGTCTTCCTGCGCCATCATGATTTCGCTGCCGGTGGCGACACCGGGCAACAGCGGCAGGCCGAGGTCGCGGCAGGCCTGGCCGACCGTGGACGTATAACCCGGGCTGACCGCGAACCGCGCACCGGCGGCGGCGGCGGCCTTGGCATCCGCCGGGTTGCGCACGGTGCCGGCGCCGAGCACGGCCTCGGGCACGTCGCGGGCGATCGCCTCCATGCAGGCCAGCGCCTGCGCGGTGCGCAGCGTGACCTCCAGCATGCGGATGCCGCCGGCCACCAGCGCACGCGCCATCGGCACCGCGTGCGCGACGTCGTGCAACACGATGACCGGGATCACCGGCGCATCCTGCATCACCTGCAGGGCCGTCAGTCGTTGGTCGTCTACAGCCATGAACATGCTCCTTCTTCCGCTGTCGTCACATTGCGCCGCATGCCGGCGAACAGTTCGCGCCCCAGGCCCCGACCGTTGGCCTGCGCCAGCTCCGGCGGCATGATCGCCAGCTCGCGCGCAGCCCATTCCTGCGGGTCGACCAGGGCCTGCAGCATACCGGCATCGGCATCGAGCCGGACCCGGTCGCCGTCGCGCAGCCGCGCCAGCGGCCCGCCGGCCGCCGCTTCCGGCGACACGTGGATGGCCGCCGGTACCTTGCCCGAGGCGCCGCTCATGCGGCCATCGGTGACCAGCGCCACCTTGAACCCCTTGCCCTGCAGCACCGCCAGCGGCGGCGTGAGCTTGTGCAATTCGGGCATGCCGTTGGCCTGCGGGCCCTGCCAGCGCACCACGCACACGACGTCGCGCTCGAGTTCGCCCGCGGCGAAGGCCTGGTGCAGCGCCTCCTGCGAATCGAAGATACGGGCCTCGGCCTCGACGACATGCCGGTCGTCGGGCACGGCCGAGACCTTGATCACGCTGCGGCCCAGATTGCCCTGCAGCAGTTGCAGGCCACCGGTGGCGGCAAAGGGGCCGGAGGCCGGGCGCACGACGCTGTCGTCGCCGCTCGCGCCCGGGTCCTGCCAGGCCAGCGCCTCGCCCTGCGCCCGCGGGATACCCGTGAAGGCGTCGATGCCTTCGGCCCGCACCGTGGCCACGTCGGCGTGCAGCAGCCCGGCATCGCGCAACTCGCGCAACACGTAACCCGGTCCGCCGGCCGCCTGGAAGGCATTGACGTCGGCCGTGCCGTTGGGATAGACGCGGGTCAGCAGCGGCACGGCGCTCGAGAGTGCCGCGAAGTCGTCCCAGTCGATGACGATGCCGGCCGCGCGTGCCACCGCGACCCAGTGGATCAGGTGGTTGGTCGAGCCGCCGGTGGCCAGCAAGGCCACCATGGCGTTGACGATGCAGCGTTCATCGACCATCTCGCAAGTCATCAGCAGAAGCTCAATATCGGTTTTGTCCGAAATCCAGGTTGCGCCCATCCCCCAAATACGGTTCCACAAATCCGATCCATACTTCAGCAAGGGGCGTGGCGGCTCCGGCACAGAATCTATCTGTTGCATAAGAACAATGCTGTTTTCGTCAGGCAGGGCACGCTTC
>JBFIDI010000211.1:0-9388 GCA_041581405.1 Burkholderiaceae bacterium | reverse complement strand
GCGGCTCAACTGGCAAAGACCGGCAAGTTCGGCGACCTGCGTCGCCGGCTGATGTTCTTGCTGCTCGCCCTGGTCGTGTACCGGATCGGCGCGCACATTCCGGTGCCCGGCATCGACCCGGCCCAGTTGCAGCAGTTCTTCAAGGGCCAGGAGGGCGGTATCCTGGGCATGGCCAACCTGATGTCGGGTGGCGCGTTGTCGCGCTTCACGATCTTCGCGTTGGGCATCATGCCGTACATCTCGGCCTCGATCGTGATGCAGTTGCTCACCTATGTCGTTCCGACATTCGAGCAGCTCAAGAAAGAGGGCGAGGCGGGTCGGCGCAAGATCACCCAGTACACCCGTTACGGAACGCTGGGCCTGGCGCTGTTCCAGTCGCTCGGCATTGCCGTGGCGCTGGAGGCTTCGGCCGGCCTGGTGATCTCCCCCGGCATCGGTTTTCGTGTGACGGCCGTCTGCACCCTGACGGCGGGAACGATGTTCCTGATGTGGCTGGGCGAGCAGATCACCGAGCGTGGCCTGGGCAACGGCATCTCGATCCTGATCTTCGCCGGCATTGCAGCCAATCTGCCGAGTGCGATGGGCGGCCTGCTGGAGCTGGTGCGTACCGGTGCGATGAGCATCCTGGTGTCGCTGTTCATCGTGTTGCTGGTCGTGCTGGTGACCTACTTCGTCGTGTTCGTCGAGCGTGGGCAGCGCAAGATCCTGGTGAACTACGCCAGGCGCCAGGTCGGCAACAAGGTCTATGGTGGCCAGTCGTCGCACCTGCCGCTCAAGCTGAACATGGCCGGTGTGATCCCGCCGATCTTCGCCTCGTCGATCATCCTGTTGCCGGCCACCGTCGTGGGCTGGTTCAGCACCGGCGAGTCGATGCGCTGGCTCAAGGACATCGCCGCGTCGCTGACCCCGGGCCAGCCGATCTACGTGATGTTCTACGCCGCGGCGATCATTTTCTTCTGCTTCTTCTACACGGCACTGGTGTTCAACAGCCGTGAGACCGCAGACAACCTGAAGAAGAGCGGCGCGTTCATTCCGGGCATTCGTCCGGGTGACCAGACCGCGAAGTACGTCGACCGGATCCTGTTGCGACTGACCCTGGCGGGGGCGATCTACATCACCGCCGTGTGCCTGTTGCCCGAGTTCCTGATCCTGAAGTACAACGTTCCGTTCTATTTTGGTGGCACGTCGTTGCTGATCATCGTGATCGTGACCATGGACTTCATGTCCCAGGTCCAGAACTACATGATGTCGCAGCAGTATGAGTCGCTCTTGAAGAAGGCCAGTTTCAAATCTTCGTGAGGCCCGAGGGCGAGCGGTTTCGAGAATCAGTTAGGCCCGGATCGGTTTCCGGGCCCATCAGTAGTCAAAGTGGAAATGCCGGGTAGTCGCGACACGCGAGACAGGGCAGAGCGTTTTTAGGAGAACCAAATGAAAGTTTCGGCTTCGGTCAAGAAAATTTGCCGCAACTGCAAAATCATCCGGCGCAACGGCGTTGTGCGCGTGATCTGTACGGATCCGCGCCACAAGCAGCGCCAAGGCTGAGATTGCACGAGTTTTAGAGGACCAACATGGCACGTATCGCTGGTATCAATATTCCGCCGCATCAACATTCCGAGATTGGCCTGACGGCCATCTTCGGTATTGGTCGCACCCGCGCCCGCAAGATCTGTGAAGCTTGCGAAATCGCGTATTCCAAGAAGGTCAAGGACCTGACCGACGCCGATCTGGAAAAGATCCGTGAGGCGGTTGGCCAATTCATCATCGAAGGTGACCTGCGGCGCGAAACCACGATGAACATCAAGCGTTTGATGGACATCGGTTGCTACCGCGGTTTCCGCCATCGTCGCGGTCTGCCGATGCGTGGCCAGCGCACCCGCACCAATGCCCGTACCCGCAAGGGTCCGCGCAAGGCTGCGCAGTCACTGAAGAAATAAACGGGATTGAGAGACCACCATGGCAAAACCACAAAATAGCGCAGCATCGCAACGCGTCCGCAAGAAGGTTCGCAAGAACGTCGCGGACGGCGTCGCGCACGTGCACGCGTCGTTCAACAACACCATCATCACGATCACCGATCGCCAGGGCAATGCCTTGTCGTGGGCTTCGTCGGGTGGCCAGGGCTTCAAGGGTTCGCGCAAGTCGACCCCGTTCGCCGCCCAGGTCGCATCCGAAGTGGCCGGTCGTGCTGCTGTCGAGCAAGGCATCAAGAACCTGGACGTCGAGATCAAGGGCCCCGGCCCGGGCCGCGAGTCCTCGGTGCGTGCACTGGCAGCACTGGGTATCCGCATCAACATGATCTCCGACGTGACGCCGGTGCCGCACAACGGCTGCCGTCCGCAGAAACGTCGCCGGATCTGATTCCGGGGTCGTTGGATATTCGTATCCGGCACATCCATTCCACCAAGCCCACCGCCGTTGGCCATCGCTGACGGCTCCCGCGTTTTGGCGCGGCAGATGACATAAAGGAAGTTCAAGTGGCACGTTATCTCGGCCCCAAGGCCAAACTCTCCCGCCGTGAAGGCACCGACCTGTTCCTCAAGAGCGCCCGTCGCGCCATCGGGGACAAGGCCAAGTTCGACTCCAAGCCCGGCCAGCATGGCCGCACGTCCGGCGCACGTACCTCCGATTACGGCCTGCAACTGCGCGAGAAGCAGAAGGTCAAGCGCATGTACGGCGTGCTCGAGCGCCAGTTCCGCCGCTATTTCGAGGAAGCCGACCGTCGTCGCGGCAACACGGGTGCCAACCTGCTGTTCCTGCTCGAGTCGCGCCTGGACAACGTGGTCTATCGCATGGGTTTCGGCTCCACGCGCGCCGAGGCGCGCCAGCTGGTCTCGCACAAGGCGATCACCGTCAATGGCCAGCCCGTGAACATTCCGTCGTACATGGTCAAGTCCGGTGACATCGTTGCCGTGCGTGACAAGTCCAAGAAGCAGAACCGGATTGTGGAAGCCCTGCAACTGGCGCAGCAGGTCGGCATGCCGGCATGGGTCGAGGTCAGCGTCGACAAGGCCGAGGGTACTTTCAAGAAGACCCCGGACCGGGACCAGTTTGCCGCCGACATCAACGAATCGCTGATCGTCGAGTTGTATTCGCGTTAATCACGCGCACAAGAAGAAACCGTTCCTGGTCCGCGGGGCACCGCGTTCCAGGTGCTTCACCAGCCTTACCGATGTAACGAGTCGGGGGTATTGAGAGGAAGTCTGCATGCAAACCAATCTGCTGAAACCCAAAGCCATCAATGTGGAACAAATGGGCGGCAACCGAGCCAAGGTGGCTCTGGAACCGTTCGAGCGTGGTTACGGCCACACCTTGGGTAATGCATTGCGCCGCGTCCTGTTGTCGTCCATGCCGGGCTACGCCGCGACCGAAGTCACCATCGCCGGTGTCCTGCACGAGTACTCGTCCATCGACGGCGTGCAGGAAGATGTCGTCAACATCCTGCTGAACCTCAAGGGCGTGGTGTTCAAGCTGCACAACCGCGAAGAGGTGACGCTGAGCCTGCGCAAGGACGGTGACGGTGTCGTCACCGCCGCCGACATCCAGACGCCGCACGACGTCGAGGTGATCAACCCCGAACACGTCATCGCCAACCTGTCGCACGGCGGCAAGCTGGACATGCAGATCAAGGTCGAAAAAGGCCGTGGTTACGTGCCGGGCACGATGCGCCGCCAGGGCGACGAGCCCACCAAGTCGATCGGCCGCATCGTGCTGGACGCCTCGTTCTCGCCGGTCAAGCGCGTCAGCTACACCGTCGAGAGCGCCCGCGTCGAGCAGCGTACCGACCTGGACAAGCTGGTCGTCGAGATCGAGACCAACGGCGCCATTTCGGCCGAAGACGCCGTGCGTGCGTCGGCCAAGGTGCTGGTCGAGCAGCTGGCGGTGTTTGCGCAGCTCGAGGGCAGCGAACTGTCGACGGTGTTCGACGGCCCGGCCCCGCGTGGCAACACGCAGTTCGACCCGATCCTGCTGCGTCCGGTGGACGAGCTGGAGCTGACGGTGCGTTCGGCCAACTGCCTGAAGGCCGAGAACATCTACTACATCGGTGACCTGATCCAGCGCACCGAGAACGAGTTGCTCAAGACCCCGAACCTGGGTCGCAAGTCGCTCAACGAAATCAAGGAAGTGCTTGCTTCCCGTGGTCTGACCTTGGGCATGAAGCTCGAGAGCTGGCCGCCTGCGGCACTGGAAAAGCGTTAAAGTCGCAGGCCCGCGAGGGCTTGTGATGTCCCTCGGCAGTACCTGATACGGCTAGCCATTCATAAAGAAGCGAAAAGGAAATCTTCACCATGCGTCACGGACACGGACTCCGCAAACTCAACCGCACCAGCTCGCACCGCCTGGCGATGCTGCAGAACATGATGAACTCGTTGATCGAACACGAGGCCATCAAGACCACCGTACCCAAGGCCAAGGAACTGCGTCGCGTCATCGAGCCGATGATCACGCTGGCCAAGGTGGCTACGGTCGCCAACCGCCGTCTGGCATTCGACCGCCTGCGCAGCCGCGACAGCGTCGTGAAGCTGTTCGACGTGCTGGGCCCGCGTTATGCCGCGCGTCCGGGCGGCTACACCCGCATTCTCAAAATGGGTTTCCGTGTTGGCGACAATGCACCCATGGCGTACGTCGAACTGGTCGACCGGCCCGAAATTGCAGATGAATTGGTCGAGGACGCCGACAAGGCCGAATAAGCGGTTATACTCTTTAGCTTACCGCGCGATGGAGCAGCCTGGTAGCTCGTTGGGCTCATAACCCAAAGGTCGCAAGTTCAAATCTTGCTCGCGCAACCAAACATGCAACCCCGGTAGTTGCAGACAAAAAAGCCCGCTGACCCCAGCGGGCTTTTTCTTTTCCTGAAGCGCCAGTCGTGTCGCGCCAGTGCGCACGGGCGCACGGCGCACGGCGCAATAGGCAGACGCCGGGCCTCGCGACCCGCACGGTCGCAGGCGATTGCCGCAAGGTTGACAAGGCCCGGCTCCCTGTCAATACTTGTCCGGAACGGAATCCGTGGATTCCCCTGGTGGTTCGGCGGATTGCTTTTCGCCCGAGAAGGGCACGAGGATCGGCCGTGTCGTGTTGGCCGCTCCCCCTCGCCGGAGGCCGAAACATGATCATCCCTCTCCACCCCGCGGATGCACACCACGCCCTACGCTTTGCGTACCGGAAATCCTTCGTCGTCGGTGCCATGGCGGGTGCAGTCGCGACCGCCGGCATCGCGCAGGATTCGACCGAACTGGAGATCCTGACCCAGTTCGGCGCGGTTCAGCAGACCATGACCCGTACCGTGTTTCCGGAACCGCATGATCAACTGTCGAAACTGCGTCTGCAGACCGCTCCATTGAGCGAATGGGTCCAGGAGTACACCGGAGTGGAAGGCCGTCGCGCCCGCATCCGCGGGTTTCACACCCTGGAGGTGGACCCCTTGCTCAATCTTCGGGTCGAGATCGAGAACGACACGGATGCGACGCAATACTTTGCGGTGCAGTTCCGGTTCGGCACCGACATCATCTCGGGGCCGACATTCCAGGACGCGTTCGCCCATGTCGAACTGATCGACGCCAACCTCGACGGTCTTGCCACGGTGACCAGCGCCAACACCTGGTTCGAGGTGATCGATGACCCGGGCAATGCCACGATCAATGGCTCGCGCAACCTCGGGGACGCCTATGCGCAGTTCCAGTTCACGCCCGGCAAGCTCTCGCTCTTCGACCGGGTCGGCGCCGGGCCGAACGCGCAGGATTTCAGCGGCGCCGGATTCAATTACTTGCGGTTCCAGACCAACGGCTACCTCAGTGCGGGCGACAGGCTTGTCGTCACCGGCATGGGGGCCTATTCGACCGACCAGGCCTATCTGCCCGCCCGTTATGAGATCCCCGCGGTTCCCGAGCCTCCGGTCGCCCTGCTTGCGATCGTCGGCGGCATCGTGGTGGGTGCGTGGTGTCGCAGGCGCCCGGCTCGCGACGCGTGTACCTGATGTATCCGGTCGGCTGCGCAGGGCACCACACACCTGCCGTCATTCGATTCCTGGACCAGCATTTGCCATTGGCCATGATCTGAACTCATGCCCGGCTGGCCTAAACATCGGGCCGGACTCCGCGAAAAGCGTCCGATACTCGCAGCAATCTCTCATCCACCCCGGCAGGAGCCGACCCATGACCGACGGCGCAGCATCTGTTTCCCCGACTCCTGGCCGGCGGCGTTCGGGTCGCGGAACCGGGGTCGCCCGGGCCGCCGTGTCCACGGCCAAATACCGCCACCTGAAGCACCGCTTCCCGCCCATCCCGGTGGTCTCGGAGGACGAACTCGAGGCGATCCACGACGCTTCGCTGACCATCCTCGAAGAGATGGGCATGGATTTCATGCATGCCGGCGCGCGCGACATCCTCAAGAAGGCGGGCGCCGACGTGCGCGAAGGCTCCGAACGGGTGCGTTTCGACCGCAACCTGATCCTGCAGGCGATCCAGTCCTGTCCTTCCGAATTCACGCTGCACGCGCGCAACCCCGAGCGCAATGTACAGATCGGCGGCAAGAACCTGGTGTTTGCCCAGGTCGCCAGCCCGCCCAACTGCTCCGACCTGCAAGGCGGGCGCCGCGCCGGCAACCAGGTGGACTTTCGCAACATGGTGCGGCTGGCGCAGCGCTACGACATCGTGCACGCCAGCGGCGGTTATCCGGTCGAACCGGTGGACCTGCATGCGTCGGTGCGGCATCTCGACTGCCTGTCCGACATCGCCAAGCTGACCGACAAGCCCTTCCATGTCTATTCGCTGGGCAAGGAGCGCAACCAGGACGGACTCGAGATCGCCCGCATTGCGCGTGGCATCTCGCGCGAACAGATGGAGGCCGAACCGTCCCTGTTCTCCATCATCAACAGCTCGTCGCCGTTGCGGCTGGACACGCCGATGCTGCAAGGCATCATCGAGATGTCGTCGCGCAACCAGATCATCATGCTCACGCCGTTCACGCTGGCCGGCGCGATGGCGCCGGTGACGATTGCCGGAGCCCTGGCGCAGCAGAACGCCGAAGCCCTGGCCGGCATCGCCTTCACGCAGATGGTGCGCCCCGGCGCCCCGGTCGTCTATGGCGGCTTCACGTCCAACGTCGACATGAAGACCGGCGCACCGGCCTTCGGCACGCCCGAATACATGAAGGCGGTGCTCGCCGGCGGGCAGCTATGCCGCAAATACGGCATCCCGTATCGCACCTCGAACGTCTGCGCCGCCAACACGGTCGACGCCCAGGCGGCGTATGAGTCGGTGTTCTCGCTCTGGGCCGTGATCCAGGCCGGGGGCAACTTCATCATGCATTCGGCCGGATGGATGGAAGGCGGGCTGACGGCATCGTTCGAGAAGTTCATCGTCGACGTCGACCTGCTGCAGATGGTGGCCGAGTTCCTGACGCCACTGGACGTGAGTCCGGCGGGCCTGGGACTCGATGCGGTGCGCGAAGTCGGCCCCGGTGGCCACTACTTCGGCACGGCCCACACGCTGGAGCGCTTCGAGAACGCCTTCTATTCGCCCATCGTCTCCGACTGGCGCAACTTCGAGACCTGGCAGGAGGCGGGCAGCCCCACCGCGATCCAGAAGGCCAACGCCGTGTGGCAGAAGGAGCTGGCAGCCTACGAGCGCCCGCCGATGGACGCGGCGATCGAGGAGGAACTCGATGCCTTTGTTGCGCGCCGCAAGCAGGAAGGCGGCGCGCCGACCGACTTCTAGGCCAGCGGATCAACACGGGCGCTGCGGCCCGGTACGGTAAGGAATCAACACAGTGAAATCAACAGCGCAAGTCGTCGTGATCGGTGGTGGTGTCGTCGGATGTTCCGTCCTGTACCACCTGACCAAAAAGGGGTGGAAGGACGTGATGCTGCTCGAGCGCGACCAGCTCACGTCCGGCTCGACCTGGCATGCCGCGGGCGGTTTCCACACCCTCAACGGCGATCCGAACGTGGCCATGCTGCAGAGCTACACCGTGGGCCTGTACAAGGAGCTGGAAGCCATTTCGGGGCAGTCCTGCGGCATGCACCTGTCGGCCGGCATCATGCTGGCCGATACCCCCGAGCGGCTGGAATTCCTCAAGACCACGGTGGCCAAGGGGCGTTACCTGGGCATGGCCACCGAGATCATCTCGGTCGCGGAGGCGAAGAAGTACTTTCCGTTCATCGAGGAGCAGCATTTCATCGGCGCCTTGCTCGACCCCAACGAAGGCCATCTCGATCCTTCCGGCACGACCCATGCCTATGCGAAGGCGGCCCGGCTGGGCGGCGCCACGATCGAGATCCAGACCAAGGTCGAGGCGCTGGAGCAGAAGCCCGACGGCACCTGGCGCGTGATCACCAACAAGGGCGTGGTCGAATGCGAACACGTGGTCAACGCCGGCGGCCTGTGGGCGCGCGAGGTGGGCCGCATGGTCGGCATCGAATTGCCGGTGCTGGCGATGGAGCACATGTATCTCGTGACCGACGAGATCCCGGAGGTCGTCGCCTTCAACCGGCAATCGGGCAAGGAGATCGGCCATGTGATCGACTTCGGCGCCGAGTGTTACCTGCGCCAGGAGGGCAGGGGCATCGTGCTCGGTGCCTACGAGAAGGCCTGCGTGCCCTGGTCGCCGAAAGAAACGCCGTGGAGCTTCGGCCAGGAGTTGCTGCAACCCGACCTGGACCGCATCGCACCGTCGCTGGAGGTCGCGTTCCGCCATTTCCCCACGCTCGAGAACGTCGGCATCAAGCGTGTCATCAACGGCCCGTTCACGTTCGCGCCCGACGGCAACCCGCTGGTCGGGCCGGTGCGCGGACGCACCAACTTCTGGTCGGCCTGTGGTGTCATGGCCGGCTTCAGCCAGGGCGGTGGTGTTGGCCTGGCGCTGTCGAACTGGATGGTCGACGGCGATCCGGGCTTCGACATCTGGGGCATGGACGTCGCGCGGTTCGGCGACTGGGCCACGCGCACCTATACCAATGCCAAGGTGCGCGAGAACTATGCGCGCCGCTTCAGCATCCGGTTCCCGAACGAGGAACTGCCGGCGGCGCGTCCGCTGCAGACCACGCCGCTGTACGACACGATGATCGCGCAGGGTGCGGTGATGGGCGACTCCTGGGGCATGGAGACACCGTTGTGGTTCGCGCCCGAAGGCACCGAGGCGAAGGACATCGTGTCGTTCCGCCGCTCCAACGACTTCGAGCCGATCAAGGCCGAATGCCGCGCGGTGCGCGAGGCCGTGGGCGTGACCGAGATCGCGAACTTCGCCAAATACGAGATCCAGGGGCCCGGTGCCGAAGCCTGGTTGCTGCACATGATGACGAACACCATGCCGAAGCAGGGTCGCATCATGCTCACGCCCATGCTCAATCCGCAAGGCAGGATCATCGGCGACTTCACGATTGCCAAGGCCGCCG